>JANOZG010000288.1:0-2187 GCA_031429275.1 Planctomycetota bacterium | reverse complement strand
TTGCCAGCACTGCGGCGGGCCGGCAATCGTCTATGCGACCGTTCGCGGCAGTCAGTTTGTCACCAGATACCGACGTTGCAGGATCTGCGGGGCGACGAGCAAGAGCATTTCCATGAATCACGTTTTGTTTAGTAACGACTTGGAACACCAGAGTCTGGCATCGGCGATACTTCCCGCATCGACCGATTCACACTTTGAAGGAAATTGACACATGGCACTGGCTGAACTCATTGGAAAACTGAAGTCTAAAAAACAGGCGGCTGAACGGTCCTCATTCGGGCACTACCTTACAACGGTCAAAGAACTGGCGAGCGGTGCTGAGATCGATTCGGAAGAATGCGGGCACGTTCTGGAAGCAACTGGCAAGGACGAAACCGACCTGGAACGCGACGTTAACCTACAGCAGCAACGCAACGCTTGGGCAGCACAATTACGTGCGAATCAACAGGCTATTGCCGATCGAATTCAGGCGGAACGCGATGTAACGACAGCACAGGCATTGCTGCAAGCTGCACACGACAAACTGAAACCAGCGGTTGATGCTGCACATGATCGATTGAACGATGCGAATCACCGGTTTCTTACGACGATGAACGCGGATGCGATGTTGTGCGGCAATGTTCTTGATCAGGAGTTGCTGCAACGCGAAGCGGCCGTCAGTAAGAAGTTGTTTGCCGTCAATAATGAGCTGACGCCACTGGTCAAAGATCGTGAGCACAAATCGCATTCACTCGCTAACCGAGAATTCACTCTCGCCAAAATGCAGGCACGTCAGCCTGGCGACTGGCTTCCAGCGGGCATCGTTCAATTCTTCAATCAGCCGAAGGACATACGTGCGTTGGCAGCGGATGTAGAGGATCTAAAAAGCCAGGTTGCTCAACTGGATGCGGCGATTCAGCCAAGACAGCAACGGCAGCGTGAACTGCAGAATGAACTGAATCAGATTCACGCCGAAAAACTGAAGCCATAGGGGCAGGCAATGCACTGGTCGAAACCGTCAATCGAATTCCTTCGCAGTGTCGTCCCAGAGATCAGCGGCACGCCGTTGTATGTTCTGCGAAATGATGAATCCGCCTGCGAATGGTCTCCCGAATGGTCTCCCGAATGGATGGCGTGTTTTTCTCCGCTCGGAGATTTGCAGGCACAATCCACGATTGAATCCCTCGGACTATGGCGGGGGCGTGGCGTTTGTATTCGCGTCAGAGACGATTTTGAAACGTGGTCACCCAGGTGCAAGGCAGGCACGTTGTTGCATGAGATGGCACATGGGATTGAGTGGTTGAATCAGGATGATGCACTTTGCCCGATGGAGGATTTGTCACCAGTTGCACGCGAAATACTTGACGGCAGTGAATCGGAGTTGTTGGCGGAAGTCGGTATCGACAGAAACAACCTGATTCGTGGTCAACACGGCGCGGACTTCGTCAGATTGTCGATGCACTTATTCTGGCGAGCACGGACCGAGACGCCATTGTCACCAGCGGACGTACAGTTTCTGCATCCGATTTACTCGTTGTCACCAGAGCGATACGAGGACGCTGTAGAGGCTTTGTCGTCTGAATTGGCAATGAGTAAGAACCTGAATTTGTTGTGCCTCAGAGAGGCACCAGCGGCGTTTGAGAAGTTGTTTTCATCATGACGGGGTAACCCGTCATTCACGGGCCGTCCATCGTGTATCACCTTTCGCACGGTGGGCGGCTTTTTGTTTGGGGCACAAAATGAGCGAACCAGAAACGGCTGACAATGGCAAGTTTTTCGAGTTGCTGGCTGTGGCGGTCGCGTCCGGTTCGACCGTCAAGGCGGCGGCGGAATCATGCAATTGTTCAGAACGCCAGGGATATAGAATCTCTGCGATGCCTGAATTCAAATCTCGAGTTGCTGATATCCGTTCTGAGATGACCAGTCAGGCAGTGGGCGAACTCTCAGCAGCGGCATCGGAGGCCGTCGCTACGATTCGTGAATTGCTGGCCAGTACAAATGAACCGTCTGTTCGTCTGAACGCGGCAAAAGCGATCCTGAACGCCCTGGGGCCATTGTCAGAACTCGGAGAACTTCGAGAACGTTTGAGCGTACTGGAAGCCGAACGATGAGTATCAAACGCCGATTGCTGCAACCGGAAAACCGACCGTTCCGACGACCAGTGGCTCGCCGCGATGACGAATGGATTCTGCCTGCCGACGAATGCGA
>JANOZG010000287.1:0-10548 GCA_031429275.1 Planctomycetota bacterium | reverse complement strand
CTCCCGATGCTTTGTATCGACCGCTCAATCTGCCGGTTCACAGTCTGTACTCTGAAACTCGCCGACCTTCCAGTGATATGTTGCGGGATCTTGATGTGCTGCTGATCGATCTGCAGGACGTTGGCACTCGAGTGTATACCTTTATCTGGACGATGATGGAATGTCTGCGAGCTTGTGCGCAGCACAGTGTCCAGATTGTCGTTCTCGATCGGCCCAATCCGCTGGGCGGTATCGTCGTGGAAGGCCCACTCATTTCCGCAGGTTACGAGAGCTTTGTCGGCAATGCCGCGATCCCGATGAGACACGGACTCACGATGGGAGAACTGGCTCTGTTTCTGAATGCCGAATACTCCCTGGGAGCCCGTGTCTCTGTGATCCCAATGCAAAACTGGAATCGGGCAATGATGTGGCCAGACACCGGACGAACATGGGTGTTGCCATCTCCGAATATGCCGTGGCCATCGACTGCATTCGTCTATCCAGGACAAGTTCTGCTGGAAGGCACGAATCTCTCCGAAGGCCGTGGAACATCTCGCCCCTTTGAACTCTGGGGAGCCCCATGGCTGGATCCTGATCGACTGCTGGAACTCCTTGAACCGTTGAAACATCCCGGAGTACGACTGCAATCGATACGATTTCGCCCAACGTTCGACAAATTTAAGGGCGAAACCTGCGGCGGGCTGGCCATCCAAGTGACGGATGCGAGGGCTGTACGTTCGTTTCGATTGACACTTGACCTGCTGAGCGCCGTCAGAGGCTTGTGTCCCGCAGAGTTCCAGTGGCTTGATCCGCCCTACGAATATGAAACCGTGAAACCGCCCATCGACATCCTGTACGGCAACGATACTCTACGTCGCCGACTACAAACCTTTGAAGGTCTTACCGCAGAAGATTGTGAACTGCTGGCCACGGTTGATGAGCTGGCATGGAAACAGCGAGCCCAGCCGTTTTGGATTTATGCCGACTAAAGATCACGGCCGAACAAAGCTGAGGAGCCGCCGAGTCAATCGCCTTCCCCACAACGAAGGCTTTCAGCCATTGTTAGGCAACTCGGCATTGAAGTGCAGAACTCTTCGAGAATCACACTGCATCGACAGGTCTCACCTGGTCATCCTTGCACCGGGTGTCACAAGTTCGTTGAATCGGTCAACCGGTTCGTGAGCCGTCCACGCGATTCCTCGCAGAAGCAGAATGCGAAACAGCGGATCATCGAACGTCCAGTTGTAATGGCCAGGAATACTCACGAAGACGCGGCCCTTGCCTTTTTCCGTTGTCCACATCTGCGGCGTTGCAGTGCCATCTTCGACACTGGTTGCCAGAAGAGTGACGTCCTGCGGCTGGCCAGTCAGTTTCCAGTAACTTTCGTCATACAAAGAAACCTGATCGAAATTGCGGACAATTGGGTGGTCAGTGTTATGGATATCCAAAGTTAACGGACCGTGGCGGTAACTGATTTTTCCGCCCCAGGATGCGTAGCCGATCCGCTTTGAAAATTCCTGCACGGCATCGTTGCCGTTGACCGCCCAGTGAATGTAAACCGCTCCGCCACCGCGAGCCAGAAAAGCGTCCAGCTTCGCAGGTCGATCTGGTTCGAAACTGCCTTTCTGGAAGAACAGCAAAACGTCCGCTGTCGCGAGTTGTTCGTCGTTCGGGAATTCACGCGCTGTGGATACCGTGACATTATCTGCCGCAGACAGCAATTCTTCCCACACAGATTTCCATGCCGGATAGTCGTGCTCACCCGGTCCGTGATCTTTGGGCCCATCCACGAGAACGACATTCAGGTGACGAGTCAATTCTGGTACGGCCGGTGCCCCAGCCAGCGCGGCGGAGACTTCAGCTTGCGTTCGCAGTGGCGGGGCGGTGAGCAGTGATTCCAGCGGCATATGTGGAGGCAACGTCATCAAATAGGTGAGAAGATCTTTCATCTGATCCGCTGTCAGCTTCTGAGCGATGCCAGCTGGCATCACCGACGTGCTGGAAACCTTCATCGTTTCGATATCTGATTTTTCCAGCTTTGTGAGGACGCCTTTTTCATCGCCCAGGACCAGTTGATCGCCGTCCGTTTGCAGGACACCTGTCAGCACACGGCCGTCATTCAGGGCGATCACATGACCGATGTAGTCGGGATTGATCGCAAAACTGGGGTTCGAAATGTCGCGTACAAGCGACGCATAGTCGCGATGAATCAGATTCATCAAATCAGGACCGATGCGAGCTCCACCGCCACCAACGGAATGGCACTTGAAACATCCAGCAGCTTCACTGCGAAAAACTTTGCGGCCTCGAGCCCAGCTGCCACCGTCGAGTTCCGCGACTTTCAGCGGGGCGGTCGAATTTGATGCGTCATTCGCAGCATTTACATCCACCCATGGCAACACGAAGCGATGCAGCTGCAGCGGCCTGTCGTCGGAATCCTCGTTGGTTCGGACGGACATCGTCAGTTTTGGAGATAAACCGTCTCCCGTTTGAAGTTCAATGATAACATCCACAGGTTCGGTCAGATCGGCCGATGTCTTGAATGTCGCTTGCTGCTGTTCGATGTTGTTTTGATCGCAGACCACAGCAAGCTCCGTCGCAGGCTGATCAGGACTTCCTGCGCGAGTTGCCTGAACGACGATCTCGTGATTGCTTTGTAATGTGACAATCGCTTCTTCGGCAGGCCATTCATAGTCAATCTTCGCGCCAGGCTGAATTGCCGGTCTCAGAATATTGTGTACGTTGAGTTTTGTTTTCAGCGTCAGAACACCCGGCTGCTCAAGCGATGTCCACAGTGCGGTGTGCCCGGCACTGCCTGCGAGCATGGTCTTTGCAACGTCCAGGTCAGCGTGCGGCAGCCAACCCGACCAGGCTGGAGTTGTGTTGCCAGGCTTTGGAGTCCAGCGTGCTTCGATTCCGTGCAGTGCGAAATCCACATCGACGTCGTCTGGCATGGGCACAGTCACAGCATAGTGCAGATTTGCATTCATCGGAGCCGTATTGATAATCAGAGTTCGCAGGTCACTTGTCACAGCGGTCCCCGTTACAGACAACGCAAAACGCGGCTTCGTGAGTTGGGCCTTGACAACCGCATACGGTGGCATCAGGTTTTCGAATCGGTCGGCCGCTCGGACATGTTCGCCGTATTCAATCCTGATGCGTTCTGTGAGCTGCCGTAATTGGGTGGCGTCCAGAGGATGATCAAACGCGATGCGAATTTCCTGCGGTCCTTCTGCCCATGTTGCCACGGGCCTGGCAATCTGTGCTTCAATCATTTTGATCCGAAACAATTTGCCGATGCCGGTCGGTCCCGTGCCCCAATCCGGAGGTCCACTGTGGCACGCCACAACCAGATCTCCGTTCGGTGCCACACACGCATCCACGGTCAACATTTGCAGACACGCAATCAACTTTGATTGGGCGACATAGCCCGCAGGTGTCTTCACCAGCTTTGTGGTCCACAGCTTCCCTCGCGATTCGCCGCAGACGATTGCGTCATTCGCCCATGTTGCTGGCCCGAAGCTCGGACCGCCGTTGACGGATTCATTGAAGATCATGCCACATGTGGATTGATGCTGCGGCGAATAGTCAAACGTCGATGGTTCATCGATCACATCGGGATTATGTTTAGGATGTCGCGGGGGAAATCCATAGTGTCGCTTTGTGCCTGGCTTGCCGTTCGGTCCGACTCCATCCAGACGTATATGCAGCAATTCGTCGAGCGGATTCCCGTTCGGCAGCCACGTCGCGCCTTCCTGTTCGGCGCAAAAAAGATCACCGTGCTGATTGAATGCAAACGCAATCGGAAAGCGAATGCCCGTGCAGACCGTTTCGCGTTTGCTGAAGTCGGCTGAAACCTTCTGTACTGTTCCCCGATCCGATGCGATGTCGTATTCCGCCACGCCTTGATCGTTTACCAGATATGCGTTGGCATAATTCACGGTCCCCAATCCAAAATACAGATTGCCATCCTTATCCATGGCCATGCCGACGGCATCCACGTTTTGAGGAATCTCCTTCCAGCCGGTTGCGACGACGATTTCTTCATCAGCTTTGTCATCACCATTGGTATCAACAATCAGTGACACTTTGCCCTTGCTCGGCACAAAGATTCCGTTGCCTCTGGCGTAACCTGGCGGAGTCAACAGCATGCCGATCGGGCCTCGCAGGCTGCCTTCGTTTTTCCAGAACAGTTCTACTTTGTCTTCGACGCCATCTCCATTGGTGTCGCTTACGAGATGAATGTCGCCGTTGTATCCCAGCGTGACAAGTTTGCCGTCCGCCCGATACCGCACGTTGTTCAAGTTCGTAAGTTCGACGGGAATCTGGCTGACTGCGAATCCAGGCTGCAGCATCTGAATCTGCGGAGGATTCTCGGCCTTCACCAATGAAACTCCGCCGGATGTTGCCAGCTTCAGTTCTCTTGGCAGGTCTTCGGCAAGCTTTTTGTATTTTGCGTTCAGGTACTCTCGCACAGATTTCGTTTCGTCCACTGAAAGGACACGATCATAGACCAGCAGTTCCGCGATATCCCCTTGAAATGGTCCTCGGACACCATGAGCGCCAGGGCCGTTTGTGAAGAACCTCGCACCGATCGTAATTTCATCAAACGACAGCTTGCCTGGATTGAAGGGACGCTTCCCTTCCGTTTTGCCATCAATCGCCAATTCAATCTGCTTCTTTGCCGGATTGACAACTGTCTCGACCGTATGCAGCGTGCCAAAGTCATGGCTTGAGTCGAGCAGATCTTTCGCGCCGCCAAATCCCAATCCCTCGATATTCAATTGATCAAATTTGAACGTTGGCCCTGGTCCAAGATCCAGGTTGATTCCCGATTCGTAGTCGCGTCGTTCATGTGCATTTGCGGCAAAGATCCCTCGAAAATCCCCCGAATTCGTATGAGGTGCCACGACCACAATCACGGTCGCCGCATCCAGTTTCAGGCCCGTATTCAGGAGTCGAAAATGATCGTCCTCGCCATCAAACCGCATCACCCACGCATCACCGACTTTCACCAGCTTCGGCTGAGATTTCAGGTCGGCCTGTTCAAGGCTTCGCCCCGCCGTTGCATCATCCCATGCGGCACTGGGATCACCCGATGCAAGTATAGGAAGATTCCCTGTCGCTCGGCTTTCATTCACCCGGGACGCATCGAGCCATAATTGCAACCCGTTTCTCACTTGCAGATTCTTGTCTGCCCAAGATGAAGTCTGTGCTGTTGCCGGTTCCGACGCAGCCAGAAAGCTTATCGTCAACAAGAGTAACGTGCGAAATGAACTATTGAACATGACGATGACTCCGTGTTTTTCTGTAGGGTATGTGCAGCCGCAGCAGAACACACCATTTTCTCAGTCTTCCAATGCGGTGCATTACGCTCCGCTTCACGCGATCCTTGAAGTATTCTGCTCGCGGTCGAAAATGAGGTCAGTCTTCGGCGAGCGGGGGATGTCAATCCCCTGATTGTTCGCCTCACGAAGAATCAGGGGACTGACGTCCCCGCTCGCCTCAATTCTGACCGCGCGAAGTACAGCCTTGCCTCTCAATCCTCGTACCGCACATGGCTCCAGTCCTTTGACAGTTCACACAGCTGATCAATGACATCCGCATCTTCGCTGCACGCGACGATTCCAGGATAACGCAGCATTCCGGCTCGCGTGTCCATCCAAAGATCACGGTAGTGAACCGGCTGGCGATTGTGAACCCAGACCGCATCGCCGCCTCGGACACGTGCGATGTGCATCGAGACCGGAAAGTCGTATATGTTTGGTGAATGAATGAGTGACCCCGTATACTCGCCGGTCGCCATGAACGGATAAATGCTGCCCGGCATTTCGTCGGATGTGCGGCCCTGCAGATTTCGCCCACGAACGACAAGCCCATCGACTTCTCGTGCTCGTTTTGCATCGCGTTTCTGGAAGCCAATCAGATAAATCCCCTGACCAGCATTCGTACGACGCGACGTCAGATCCGGCAATGCATCCAGAACTGCTCGCGCGGTTCGGGAAGGATCGTCCGGGCCGCACAAGATGCGATCAGGAGTCACTTCGACCCACGTCCCATGCTCGCCCATTTCCGGAGCGAACACCAGCGAATAGTAGGGTGTTGAATCGTCGTGCAGATGAACAATGATGGAATAGCCGTTGCCGGTTTTATCGCGGTATTGTTTTGTGCCGTCGATTGGATCAATGGAAATCGCCAGCTCACTGGACGCAGCAAAGTGAGCCATATCGCCCGTGGTTTCTTCTCCTTCAATTCGGCACGTTCTTAGAATCGGATCAGCGTCGCGCAGTGCTGCGACGAGAAGTTCCTGAACAGACAAATCTGCCAGCGTCAATGCGTCGGTGTTTGCATTACCGGAATGTTTGCCATCGACGGCGATATTGAATTGACGCAGCCGTTTGGCGACGGCACCGCTCCAGCGCACGATCGGCGGCAGAGCCTGTTGAAGGGCGGCGATAATCTGTGGTTTGTTCATAATGTCTGTTGTCTACCGTTCGATCCATTCAAACAAGCATGTTGGCACATCGATGTTGCAAACTCGTTGCAGGCCACGCCAGCCGGGGACGGCGTTGACTTCGATCAACAATGGCTCATGTTCCGAGTTGTACATCAGATCGACTCCAGCAAACAGAGTCCCTGTGATGCTGGCCGCCTGTTGAGCCAGTTCGAGTTCGCGATCCGTGGGAATATGTATTATTCCTGTGCCCTGCTGTGAAATATTGGCACGAAAGTCTCCGTCTTTCGGAATGCGTTTCATGGATCCGACAAGCTTTCCGTCCAGCAGCAGCACGCGAATATCGAAACCCGGACCAGTCACAAATCTCTGCAGGTATAAGACTGCTCCCAGTCGCTCGAGCGTGCGAAATGCCCGCAGAGCCAGTTCCGGGTCCGAGACGCGCATGATCCCCCGACCTTCTGCTCCGAAGAGTGGTTTCACAACAACGTCCCGTCCAAGATGATCAAACGCTGCCAACGCGGCCTCTGAATTCTCGCAGACGATTGTTGCTGGGACCGACATGCCAGCGGCAGCCAATCGTTGCGTCGTCAGGTATTTGTCCACAGCACATTCCAGTGCGCGAGGAGGGTTGATGACGCGAACTCCAGCCGCTTCCAGTCCCGCCAGCATGTCCATTCGAGCGACAACTTGCTCAAGCGTTCCTGGCGGCATCGTTCGCACAAAAACTGCATCCAAAGTTTTGAGATCAATTTCGCCGCAGTGAATAGCAATCCCGGCAGTCTCAATCGAAACTAAAAACTGTTCAAATAGTAACGGATGCACATGATGGCCGCGTGTCTTGCCGACACGGCAGAGTTCACTCACGTACCAGCTGTCGTGATTTCCAAAGACACCGAATTGCATTAGTTTGCGATTCTAGAATGGGATAGGGCATTTGCGACAAGCTTTGAGACGCGGACTTTAACGCGGGATGCGTGTTTGAACTATCTTGGGTCAAGCATTTTGCCGAATAGCGTGATGGGCTTCTGCGATTGGCAATTCTGAGCCAAATGCCGGCTTCGATCTGGACCTGCCTGATCTTCTCGATTGCGTGAAAGTGGCTTGTTGATTAAGTTGATGACACTACTGGGCAGGACAATACGTGTTCGTGTCGTTGCGTGAGGTTTACGATGTCAGACAAGATTGTGATTCCCTGTTCGGAATGTGGCAGCAACATGGCAGTTCCAGGCACCGCAGCCGGGAAGAAAGTTCGCTGCCCGAAGTGCAAGACGGTAGTGGCGATCCCCGGTGGGTCTTCGCATGTATCTTCAGATGCATCGTCGGACACGGCATTTGCAGAACCTCAGCCACGCCGAGCGCGAAGGATCTCTGAGCCGGCTGCAGCAAGTCCGCCAATTCCGCTTGCACAACCAACGCCTGCCGCAAAATCAGCTCCGCTGGCGAAGCCTGCTCAGGCCACGCCGAAGCGAACCCGGGCGAAGGCAGCTCCAGCCGATGATGATTGGTTGGAAGATGACGAAGCGTCGTCTCATGGTTCCGGCGGCGACGAATGGGATTCTTACGGCAATCCTTATGCGGCACCACAAGGGCTACCGCCACGTGCAAAACGAAAAAGTACTGGCAGTTCAACTCCAACATTACTAGGAACCGGCAACGAAGCACCAGCCGCTTATTCACGCCCGGGTGCTTCCCGTACAAACGGCAGTGTTATCACCGGAATTCTAATGATGGTCGGAGCCGCAGTCTGGTTCTTCGGCGGACTGGCTGTGGGAGTGATTTTCTTTTATCCCCCCGTACTTTTCGTGCTCGGATTTATCGCGTTGGTGAAGGGGATTATGAGTACGGATTAGGCATAAAGATTGAGAGTTTCATGCTATCTGGGGGGCGATGATGCAAAGGTATGACGCAGTTAAGTCGGCGGGAACTTCCGGTTCGATTGTTGACGCAATGGCGTGCGAGTTTTCCGAGCATACGTAGGTCTGTTTTTTCAGGTCAACGGTTCGCAGCAGCCGGATCTGATCGTTTTGTTCAAGTCGGGCGTCGAGTGGCGATCATCACAGCCTTTAGCCACAATCCATATGCGCAACCGCATACTCGCGAACAGGATCGATGTTCCATGGCGGGAAGTCGATTCTTTCAATGCGTTCTACTAAGGGAGGCTCTTGATCCACCAGGATTCGATACCGCTCGAAGTCGGTGGTCGGTGGTCGGCGGTCAGAGATGTTGGAAGGTTGGATTTCGATCATTCCTGGTCACTTGCTGATACAGGTAACGGCGAATGGTGACTCGTTTCTGTCACTCGCCTTCACTTCAGCCGCAGCAGTTTCACATTCTTGTACCACACATCGCTGCCGTGGTCCTGGAGGCCGATGTAGCCTTTGCGAGGATGATCCTTGTAGACGACGTCGAATTTGTGGTCGGTGCCATCCGGACGCTTGTTGGCGGTGGTCCATTGATCGAGATCCGTTCGAGCGACCTCAATGTCGTTCACTTCGATTCTGATCAGGTTCTTATCGCAGGTGATTTTCAGGTGGTTCCATTCGCCTTGTGGTTTCATCGCGTTCTTCGAAGGTTGCACAAGATCGTAGAGAGCCCCAGTGTCGTGGAAGTCGTTGGTTGTTGTGGCGTCGATGGCAACTTCGAGTCCGTTGAAGCCCACATCCTTGCCTTCTCGCGGCTTCAGCGGAAACGTACGAATGAAGACGCCGCTGTTGCACTTGGGACTAACTTTGAAGTCCAGCGACAGCGTGAAGTTGTCGTAAACCTCTTTGTGGATCAGCATGTAGTTGCAGGGATGGGGATTCAAGGTGCCGTTCGTCACGTGGGTTGAATCAACCGGCTGTTCTTTGGAGTCGAGCCAGCCGTCGGCGGTCTTGCCATCGAACAGCAGGACCCAACCGTCGGCTTTTTCGGCAGCGGTGAGTTCGTTGTCAGCGGCGCGTGCGAAGGACGGGGGAACGAGCAGGAGAATCATGATCGCGGCGAATCGCAAACTGCCCGTCGGCGGAGCGACGGGTGTACTGTAGGCCCGTCGCTCCGTCGACGGGATTCCGAGTTGTTCGCACTGGTTCATAGCGACCACCCCTTTCGATATTCTGTGTGAATGTACTGATTCACGTCCGGAAGATTGGTCACTTTCAGATCGGCGGAATTCCAGATTAACCTTCGTCCGGGAGCTCGCAGGGCGAGGACTCCCAACAGCACGGTTTCGGTCATCGGGCCGGAGTAGTCAAAGCTGGCGGCGGGAAGTTTGCCAGTCTTGCAGGCCTGGTACCATTCTTCGTAATGTCCTGGCGATCGTTCCATTGTCGGAGCAACCGCTTTTGCCTGCTCAAGCAACTCGCCCGGCAACAGTTGAGGCATTCCTCCGTGTGAGCTGTGATACATCTTGCCTTTGCTGCCGACATACAAAACGCCGTTGTCAGGCAGACGCTGATCACCGGACATCTCGGCCGGAGTTGGAGGCATCAGACCACCGTCGTACCAGGTCATCGTGACTGCGGGAAGTTTGCCGCCATCGCGTTCAGGAAATTGATACGTCACCATCGCGGCCTTCGGGAAGGACTCGGTGTTGAGTTCATTCTTCTCGTTCAGCGTTCCGTCGTGCGTCGTTGTTGCTTCAACCGATGTTGGTGAACCCAGGTTGAGAGCCCACACCGGATGATCAATGATGTGACAGCCCATGTCGCCGAGTGCCCCAGTGCCGAAATCCCACCAGCCTCGCCAGCCAAACGGGGCATACGCCGGATTGTAAGGTCGCTCCTGAATCGGGCCGAGCCATAGATTCCAGTCGAGCGTTTTGGGAACAGGCGGAGTTTCCACCGGGCGACCAATTCCCTGCTTCCAAAGTTTGCCTGCTCGATCTGACCAGACATGGACTTCGCGGACCTCGCCGATAATGCTGGCCTGAATCCATTCATTCGTCAGCCGCGCGCCTTCGGTGGCGTGGCCCTGATTGCCCATCGAGGTCATGACCTTGGCAGCTTTGGCGGCTTTGGTGAGTTCTCGACATTCGAACAGCGTGTGCGTCAGCGGCTTCTGACAATAGACATGCTTGCCGGCTTTGATGGCGGCCATTGATGCCACAGCATGAGTATGATCGGGCGTACCAA
>JANOZG010000286.1:0-19418 GCA_031429275.1 Planctomycetota bacterium | reverse complement strand
TCTTCAGCGGAAGCTGTTGCAGACGAATTCGAACTTCCGGATGCATCTGAGCTTCGGTCTGGCAGAATCGTCAGGGTCATCAGGTCCGCACCAATCCGCAATCGAGTCGCACACTGCGCACAACGACCGCTGCGGCCAGCATGTTCCGGTCGCAGCCGAAATTCCTTTCGGCATTGCGGACAATTAATTACCCCGGCGGTCTTTGCCCTGGAAACTCGCCCCGTATTGATGGCCACTCCAGAAGAGCTTGGAATACGATCCGACTGCCGTGGCCGTTTGCGTTTTACGCTGGCCGTTGCATCCGCCTGTGACTTCACGCTGGAATCTGCCGGAACTTGCCTGCGCGGTGATGAAGGTTTAATTTTTTGCGACGAATCATGCGCTGCAGTCAGACCAGCGATAGCGGCCTCTGCAAATTCCTCGCATGTTTCAAATCGCTCTTCTGGCTTCTTGTTAAGAGCTTTTGCCAGTGCCTGAGCGGTCGCCACGGGCACTGATTTTCGAACATCACTAATCAATGGCAATACTCGCCGTGTCTGATTTACCATCGTCGCCGACGGAGTTTTTCCGAGCATCGGCGGCGTGCCTATCAAAGTAGTGTAAACCGTGATTGCTAGTGAATACTGATCCGCTCGGCCGTCGTAATCTATGCCCAGAACGATTTCCGGTGCCACAAAATTGGGTGTTCCGACGACGAAACCAGCTGCCGTTTCATCAGCATCATCTTCGCCCGGTTCGCCGTACATGATCTTTGTCAAACCGAAATCGCTCAAAAACGCATTGCCCGTTTCGTCAAACAGTATATTCGCGGGCTTTACATCGCGATGCACAACCTTCCGTTGATGCGCAAAATCCAGGGCCTTTGCAATCTGCAGCAACCATGTCCGGATCGAATCCACTGGCAACGCTGTCGGCTGTCCGTTTCTGGCCTGCATCTTGTCCGACAGACAGCCGCCGGATAAATACTGCATCACGACAAATGGAATGTTGCTGTGCAGACCTACGTCCAGAATGCTGACAATATGCGGATGCTGCAGTTGTACCAGCAAACGACTTTCTCGGCGAAAACGCTCACGCAGCCCATCGTCCATCAGCTTGTGTTTTTTCGGAACCTTGACGACGACTTCTGTTTCAAGTCGATGATCAAATGCTCGATACACAATCGCCATGCTGCCCGCTCCGATGCGCGCAACAATCTTGAATCGATCATCCGCGAGTGATGCACCGATCAGGTGTTCCGGGTCAAGCATCCCCGCTTTCATACTTCAAGATCCTATGACAAACCCAGTGTGAAACCCAAGGCCATCAGCCGTAGAATTCCTCCTGAAATCGTTCCAGCGAGAAATTCGGGATACGCAAGTGAAACCACGTACCATATGCCGCAATGTTAATTCTGCGTTAACAACACAGGAGTCGTTTATTTGAGGAAGACTTCAGTGAAGTTGAGGGCTCCAGGTAGCCGGCGATGGAAACGGTCGCATCAGAAAACCCTGCCGCAATATTCATGGATCCTTAAGAATTCAGGTCCATACTCGATCAGGTTGCCGCTCTTCAATCAGAACCCAATTTTTAAACTCTGATAGTTTTCGTCAAGTGTCGCCCGCTGAGTTCAAAGATGCGCACTCTCAAAACAACAAGGATTTGCACGAATATTGTTTGATGGCCACCACGATGTGATTCAGATTTTCACAGTCCTCAGATCGACGAGAAGAATCGGCGGATCAAACTTGTCTGCGGAGAATCGTTCTCCTGGAGAATTCGCGCTATGGCAGATTCGTCAACTTCTTCAGTTCTGCGCGCTCCCGCGACATCCTCAGGACATGAGCTGATCAAGACGATCGTCCTTGTCGATTCGCCCGGCATTACTCAACCAGTCGCCCAGTTTCTGAGGCAAGCCGACTGGACAGTCTACGAAGCCTCTAACTGCGGTCAGGCTCGCGGTCTGATCATGCGTTTCAAACCAGAATTTGTGATCATGGAATTGCTGCTGCCGCTGGAAACCGGATTCGAGTTTTGTGCCTACTTGAAGAAGACCAACTGCCGCACTCCTGTGATGATCTTCACAGAGGTCCAACTGGAGGAAGCTCGAAACATGGCCATGTGGGCCGGTGCTGATGCGTATCTGACAAAACCTACAGATCCGAATCGCTTGTATCAGCAGATTCTGACCACCGCTCAGCGCGTGAGTTTTCGAATCGAGGCGGCCGAAACGGGATATGGAGCAGGTATCACGTTCCGATGCAAGTGCGGCAAGTCACTTCGAGTCGGCTCACAACATGCCGGTCGAGCTTTGATTTGTCCAGGCTGCAAACATCTCGCAAAGTGTCCGGAATCGCTGCTGGATTCAGGGACACTCTATCGTTCCATGATGGAAGAACGTCGAGGTCTGCGTTCGAATCATACAGGCATCGAATGCACAAATTGTCACAAGACCGTTGATCCGCGGAAGTGTCGTGTTCGTGATCATTATGAATGTTTGTTCTGCCACACGCATCTCAAACTGTCGGCGGATTTCTTTGAACAATGGTTGCTGTTCTTCGGAGATCAGACGAGCGAAACACCGGTGACTAATTTCAATCCGCTGCAATATGTTTATGTGCAGTGCGAAAACTGCCGCAACCTACATCAGTATTTTCGCGACGCGGATTCACCGTTACCATGTCCTTCCTGTGGGCACCAGCAGTCACTTCCATCGATTCGAGGCGTACCAATTTCCCGCGCGGCACTGGCCAGCACCGGGCGACTGTTTGAATTTCGCTTCGCGGACGGCCGCAACAAGCTCTTTCTACTGCCATCAAAAAGAAAATGGACAATTGGCAGTTCCCCCAATTGTGCCATTGCACTGCAGAATCAACCGATCCACGCACAACACTGTGTCTTGAAGAATACCGCTGAAGGGCCGCATCTGATCGCAGCGGATCCGACGGCCAGAATCAGCATCAACGGTCGGGATTTTGAATCGCCAACTCTGCTAAGACCGGGCGACGAAATCCAACTGGGCGGAGTGCAGCTGCACTTGCACGGGACGCCGGAGCACCAGCTGCGAAAACATTTGTCAAACCTGCTGAGCGACATGGCGGAAAAACAGAAACTTGTCGGCGAACTGGAATTCCCGGAACCTGCCGCCAGAATCCTTCAATACTACTGGGAACTGCAGCGACTTCGCTGGATTGAATATCAACGCAGTCAGCAAAGTGCCCTGTCCAGTGAATCCAGCATGATTCACCCGATTGGTTCACAGGAACTTCATTGATCTGCTGCAACATTTATCGTCACTACGGAAAACATTTTCATGCCCTTTCAATATTGCAGCGCCGAATCATTCAAAATGAAATCGATGCATTATCCACGCATACGCGCGATGCTTAGAGTTTCTGTCTCGATCGCTTGCTTGTTGCTTCCTGTAGTGGCCGTTGCCGACGAGATCGAACGATTTCCAGTCAAACCCACAAAACAACAATATGAACAGGCCGTGCAGCAGTTCGAGAAGATCGGTTTTCGGCCATCCCGGGAAGAAAGAACTCTGTTCGTTTCGAAGCCTGAAATCTCGGACACACAGCTCTCGAAGATTCCGAATCTTTCGTTTTCTTTTGGGCTCACGCTGGCCGCAGCTCCGGTGACTGATGCCGGAGTCAAATCATTGTCGAGCCTCGACAATCTGACAGCACTCAACCTGCACTACACCAGGTTTACCGGAGAACAAGCCTGCGGATTTGAAAACCTGACGAGCCTTCTCGAATTGCGACTCCTCGGTTCACCGGTCACGGACAAAGGACTGCTTGAGGTCGCGAAACTGGAAAATCTGAGAACGCTTGATCTTCAAAAGACGAAAGTCGATGGTCAAGGTCTGGAGCAGCTTTCGGCACTGACCAGACTCTCCACCCTGGAACTGGATCTGACTGACGCCATGTTCCCCCCGCTGAAGAAAGGCGGATTGCTGCACACGCTGCCCTATGCGGAAGGAGCAAACAGCACAACAGCGGATCGCGACAACGATATTCAGATCCTTAATCTCAACGGCTTTTACGGGCTTCAGATCTCGGACGTATCGATTGCTGTGTTCGCGACACTTCCGCAACTTCAAACGCTTAAACTGATTGGCTCCGATATCACAGACGATGGACTTGCGGAGCTGTCACAATATCCAGAACTGCGAACGCTCAATCTGGAAGAAACCAAAGTGACAAACAGCGGATTAAATCATCTGGCGACGATCAGGAAGCTTAACGAACTTACGCTTGATCAAACAGCAGTGACCGACGCTGGCCTGCAAAGTCTTTTGATGATAAAGACGCTGACATCACTGAGTCTCAATCGAACAGCGGTTTCCGACGACGGTATTCAAACGTTGACTGAGCTTTCAAGCCTGACGACTCTTAGTGTCGCCTCGACCAGCGTCACTTTGGAACATGTCCCCGAACTGGGGCGATTGAACCAACTCCAGACTCTCGTACTTAACGGAAGCAAAGTCGGCGATGCCGGCCTGCGATCAGTTGGTTCGCTTGGTGCTCTGACATCGCTTGATCTTATTCTATGCGACGTCACCGATGCCGGCCTGAAAGAGTTGACCCAACTCAAGAATCTGGAAACGCTATACCTCAATCGCACAAAGATCACGGACGACGGGCTGAAAGAGCTTTTCCAACTGAACCGATTGACGACACTCAATCTGAGTGCCACCGGTGTATCGGATCGAGGACTAAAGCACCTCGCTTTGATCAAGGGCCTTCGCAACCTGAGATTACTCGCCACGTCCGTCACATCGCAGGGTATTGCTGAATTACAGGACAAATTACCCACTTGTGAAATCGTGTACTGAGTCAGAATCCATTCCAAAAAACCACACCAGCATCACCACCAGCGTTACTGTCGCAACAAGAAAGAACCGTACCCCATCGCAACTGCTGCCAGGACGTACCGCAATTCAATCGCAAAATGCCCTTGGAAACTGCAACTCCCCGCAACACATCATTCAGGCAAAACAGCGGAGCGGGCTGGCCCCTCCAAACCCGGCAAGCCATGAGTCTATTGCTTACAGAGTCCTGACAAGGGCTAAGCTTGACCCATAGGAACCTCCTGGCTCGCTGACATCAGCCGCTCACATTGTTCGCTTCCCGACAGATGCACGCAGCGTGCGGACATAAAATCAAGTAAGACTCTAATCGTCATCCGCGCGGAGGACTGAGATGAAGGCTTTTTGCGGGATGTTGACGCTGCCAAATTGTTTCATCTTGGCTTTGCCCTTTTTCTGCTTCTCCAGCAGCTTCATCTTGCGCGTCACATCACCGCCGTAGAGTTTCTCGGTGACGTCTTTACGAAATGGAGCGATCGTCGTTCGCGCGATAATCTCCCCACCAATAGCGCCCTGGATCGGGATCTTGAATTGATGGCGAGGAATCTCCTTCGCCAGCTGTTCGCAGTAATGCATCGCGCGAGGACGGGCTTTGTCGCGGTGGACGAGATATGAAAGCGTATCGACCGGCTCTTTGTTGACCATAATATCGACCTTGACGATGTCCGTCGTACGATATTCGATCGGCACGTAATCAAACGATCCATATCCACGTGTCAGCATTTTCAACTTACCGTAAAACTCGAACAGCACCTCGCCCAGCGGCATTACGCTCGTCACTTCCATCCGCTTGGCAGACAGGAAGTTCATCGTCTGACTCTCAGAACGATGTTCGCGACACAATTCCATGACTCCACCAACGTACGCTTCCGGAGTAATAATCGAGGCCTTGATGTAAGGCTCACTGGCAGATTCAATTGCCATCGGATCCGGCCAGTAGCTGGGATTGTCGACTTCGATCTCCGAACCATCCTTCAGCCTCAGCTTATACTTCACAGACGGCGCTGAGATCACCAGGCCGATATCGAACTCTCGCTGCAGGCGTTCCTGAATGACATCCAGATGCAGCAAGCCAAGAAATCCGCAGCGGAATCCGAAACCAAGAGCCGCCGAACTGTCCTTCTCGAACGTCAACGCCGCATCGTTGATGGCGAGTTTTTCCAGAGCCTTGGAGAGTTCCGGATACTCGCCGGTATCCATTGGATAGATCGACGAGAACACAACTTGCCGGGCTTTCTGATACCCCGGTATTGGTTCGGTCGCCTGCCGATTGAGCAGCGTGATAGTATCGCCGATTTCAATATCCTGCACGCTCTTCACACCAGCAACGATGTAGCCCACTTCGCCCGCGCTCAATTGCGGTCGCGGGTTGAGCTGAAACTGGTTGTAGCCAACTTCATCCACTTTGAAGTCGCGATCGGCGTGCATAAAGTGAATGACATCGCGCGGCTTGAGTGTTCCCTCCATCACGCGACATTGCAGAATCACGCCACGGAATTTGTCGAAGTGAGCATCAAAGACCAGGGCTTTCAATGGCGCACTCGGATCACCCTTGGGAGCCGGCAGCTTTTCAACGATTCCCTGCAACACCGCATCTATGTTGATGCCGTTCTTTGCTGAAATCGGGATCGCTTCGTAGGGGTCGAGTCCCAATTCCGCGTCGATCGCTTCTTGTGCTCGTTCGATATCTGCGGCTGGCAGATCGATCTTGTTGATGATCGGAAGCAGTGTCAGATTGTGTTCCAATGCCAGATACAGATTGGCCACCGTCTGAGCTTCCACTCCCTGTGACGCATCGACAACAATCAACGCACCTTCGCACGCCATCAAAGAACGTCGCACCTCGTGTGAGAAATCCACGTGGCCTGGCGTGTCGATGAGATTCAACAGATAGTCTTTACCATCCGGAGCACGATAGTTCAGCGTGATCGTATTACTCTTGATGGTGATGCCACGCTCGCGTTCGATGTCCATCGAATCCAGCATCTGCTCGTGAAGATCTCGCTGGGCAATACCCCCGCAAGTCTGGATGAGTCGGTCCGCCAGAGTCGATTTGCCGTGGTCGATATGAGCAATGATGCAGAAGTTTCGAATGTGTTCCATCGCGGAGTTCTAGCAGGAACCGAGCCAAAGAGCGAAGAACGCGGTTAGTCTGCTGCCAGGCGATTGTTTGGCATCTTTCCGCTCGGACATCGATTTTCGGCTCTTTTTTGGTTCACCGCCACGCAAGAATCTGCGATAAACCAGAAACCGAACTGGGTAACTCGACACGGCGGAGTTTCGAAAATGCATGAATTCCAGATGAATCGACGGCAGGCCCTCATCGCGAGTGGCCTTGGCACTTTGAGTCTCGGAATGCCGGGAGCAGTGCTGGGCAGCGACAGAATCGACGCCTCCGGCAAAGCAGTCGCCTCCGAAAAATCCTGCATCTTCGTCCTGCTGTGCGGCGGACCGAGTCATGTCGATACGTGGGATATGAAACCCGAAGCACCGCTGGAATATCGCGGCCCCTACGAACCGATCGCCACCAAAGTTCCAGGTATGCTTCTGAATGAGATGCATACCGGGTTGGCAAAGTTGACGGACCAGTTCACGCTGATCAACTCTATGTCGCATCCCGGAGCCATCAGCAATCACTTCGATGCGATGCATAACCTGCTCAGCGGCCAGTCAGCGGAACGCGTCCAGCAGGGAACGCCGAACACACAGCCTTACCTGGGCTCACTGGTCGCCAAACACAAACCAAGCACACGCAACTTCGTGTCCAATGCATGGCTGATCAAATGCGTTGGACCGCCCGTCTTCTGCGCACCCAACATTGGCATCGGCGGGTATCTCGGTTCGGCCTATGCTCCAATGTTTGTCGGCGCGGCGGACAATCATCCGGCGATGGCGAACTTCCAACCGCCCCAGATTTACAATGAGTACGATGAAGCACGATTCGATGAACGCAAGGTTCTGCTCAGCAACATTGAATCCAACAAGTACGACCGAGACAAACAGGTTAAGGACTGGTCCGACATGCGTGAAAAGACTTACGACGGTCTAACGCGTCCTGAAGGTCGGCAGGCTTTTGATTTGCACCGTGAACCTGTTGAAATTCGGGAACGGTACGGCATGCATCCACTTGGTCAGAACCTGTTGCTCGCCAGACGCATGGTGGAATCAGGCGTCCGCTTTGTCACGGTCAACGGCTGGACAGGACAGGCCGCGCATGACAACGCGGGGCCGCCAAGCAGCAGTTGGGACATGCACGGAGGAAACATGGGCATGGGCAATGCGTTCGGCAATGGTTCATACGGCATGGGTTTCTGTTTGCCGCGACTGGATCAGGCGTTGTCCGGCCTGTTTACGGATCTCGTGGAACGCGGCATGCTCGAAAACACGCTGGTCGTTGTCACCGGCGAATTTGGTCGCACGCCGTACCTGATGAAACAAGATCCTCCCGGACGTCAGCACTGGCCTCAATGCTTCTCATCGATCATCGCCGGCGCTGGCATCAAAGGTGGCAGTGTCTATGGCAAGTCCAATAAGTACGGTGAATATCCGACGCACAATCCGGTTCGACCCGAAGAACTGGCCGCGACCATCTACCATGCTCTCGATATCCCGATCAACAATCCACAGGACGCGAGCGGCATTTCACAGTCGCTAACGACCGGCAAACCGATCATGGATCTATTTGGATAGTCGACGCCGTCGTTGCAGTCACCCTCAACAAGCTCGACTCCGGAGAGTCAGGCTACAAAAACCAAAGTCGCACGACCATGAACCACCGACGTTCATTCAAGCCACTCCTGTGTTTAGCGTGCTGTCTAACCACCGTCTTGATGTTCACGCCGATCAATGCCGAAGATTCGGCGAAGCCGATGGCTTCTGAGTCGCTTGTGTTCGCCGAACACGACGGACTTGTCGCCGTTGAAGCGGAACATTTCGTTCGTCAGGAATTAAGCAGCGTTCGAGCGTTTCACGTCACGACGTCGAAGGCGGCTCCGTTGATTGAACCCGATGGCGATCCGTCGCATGTTGCCGGAGCGGCCGGTGGTGCCTATGTTGAAGTTCTGCCGGACAGCCGACGCAATCATAGCGAGAAGCTGATCAGCGGCGAGAACTTCTCGAACGAACCCGGCAAGCTGGCGGTGCTCACGTACCGAGTCCACTTTCAAACACCGGGCAAATACTACGTTTGGGTGCGAGCATTCAGCAGTGGTTCTGAAGACAATGGCCTGCATGTCGGCATCGATGGAACATGGCCCGATAGCGGAAAGCGTCTGCAGTGGTGCGACGGCAAGAAGACCTGGCGGTGGGAAAGCAAACAGCGGACAGAAGAGAAACACTGTGGTGAACCGCACAAGATTTTTCTGGAAGTGCCGTCGGCCGGAATTCATGAAATTCACTTCTCAATGCGCGAAGATGGGTTCGAGATCGACCGCTGGCTGATGACGACCAACCGCGAATTCGAACGTCCCGAAGGCATCGGCCCGAAGTCATCCGTGCATGCCGGCACTGCTCCAGAGGAGTTTACGTTCGTCGAAGCGCCGCCTGTGGTCGCCGAGACGGCTCAGAATTCACCAATGCCAGATCCCATTGGCAAATCGAAACAGGCCAGTAAGTCAAAGAGTGGCAGCGATCTTCCTCTGCAACTTCCTCGACAGCCGGACGGCAACGGCAGTGTTGAGATCACCGGTGAAGTGAAGCAATGGCACAAGGTAACGCTCACGCTGGATGGCCCGTATGCTCATGAATTGGACAACTCGCCGAACCCGTTCGTGAACTACGAAATGAAGGTGACATTCACTCATGAATCCGGATCACCTGCGTACGTTGTACCTGCCTACTTCGCGGCCGACGGGAACGCCGGTGAGACCTCGGCGCAAAACGGCACAAAGTGGCGGGCTCATCTGTCGCCTGACAAGACTGGCTCATGGAACTATTCCGTGTCGTTCAAGCAGGGGAAGAATGTCGCAATTGATGGCGGTGGCGAAGCACTTAAGCCCTTTGATGGCGTCAGCGGCACTTTCAAAATCGCAGAAAACGACAAGACCGGCCGCGATTTCCGCGCGCACGGTCGGCTGCAATACGTCGGCAAGCATTACCTCCAGTTCGCCGGGTCGAAGGAGTATTTCCTGAAAGCCGGGCCTGACTCGCCGGAGACGCTGCTGGCCTCCTCGGATTTCGACAACACAAGTACCGAGAAGTCGGACAAAGGCCCGCTCAAAACCTGGTCGCCTCACGCTGGTGACTGGAAGTCAGGCGATCCGACGTGGCGCGACGGCAAAGGCAAAAACCTGATCGGTGCGCTGAACTACCTCGCCAGCAAAGGCGTCAACGCGTTCTCCTTTCTCACATACAACGCCGCAGGCGATGGCGACAACGTCTGGCCGTTCGTCGAGCGCGACGCGAAGCTGCACTACGACTGCTCCAAGCTCGATCAATGGGGCATCGTCTTCGATCACTCCACGATGCTCGGACTCTATCTGCACTTCAAGCTTCAGGAGAACGAGTCCGACGACGAACGCCTCGGCATGGATCGCAAACAGGGCAGGCGTCCCGAAGCACTCGACGGCGGAAAGCTGGGCGTCGAACGGAAGCTGTATTGCCGTGAACTCATCGCCCGCTTTGGCCACGCGCTCGCTTTGAATTGGAACATCGGTGAGGAGAACACGCAGAGCACCGAAGAGGTGCAGGACATGGTGAAGTATCTCCACGACAACGACCCGTACCGTCATCACATCGTGCTCCACACCTTTCCGCCGGAGATGGATGCGGTTTATCGGCCTCTCCTGGGCGACAAATCGCTGCTCACCGGCGTATCGATGCAGACAGGTTGGAAGCAGTCGCACAAAAAGACACTTCAGTGGCGTGCGGAATCCGCCGCCACCGGTCGTGCGTGGGTCGTCGCGCACGACGAACAAAATCCCGCCAGCCTCGGCGTTCCACCCGACCCCGGCTACAAAGGGCACAACGGCATTGCTGAAGATAAGAACCCCAAAGGTAAAGCGGAAGAAGGATTCGTTGCCTCAGCTGGCTATACAATGCACGACATCCGCAAGCAGTGCCTCTGGGGAACACTTATGGCGGGTGGAGCTGGTGTTGAATACTACTTTGGTTATCAACTGCCCGAGAACGATCTCAACTGCGAAGACTTCCGCAGCCGCGACAAGAGTTGGGACTACTGCCGCATCGCCCTCAATTTCTGCCGCGATGAAAAGATCCCGTTCACTGAAATGAGCACCGCCAACGCGCTTATCGGCAACACGAAGGACGACAACTCGAAGTTCTGCTTCGCGAAAACGGGCGAGCTCTACCTCGTCTACCTTCCAACCGGCGGCACCGCCGAGCTCGACCTCTCCGGTGCAACGGGAGCATTCACCGTCAAATGGTTCAACCCCCGCACCGGCGGAGAACTCGCTGTCGGTTCCGTGAACTCGATCCAGGGCGGCAGCACGGGTGCTCTCGGCAATCCTCCAGTCGATCCGACCGAGGACTGGATGGTCGTCGTCCGCAAGTGATCCTGACCGAGCGTGTCGATGAAATGTAATGACACCAAATCCCGCAGAATCCGCCATGAGAACACTCATAACCAGCACGCCATCTCGAACGAGTCGATTCGTCCTCACGCTGACCGTGCTTCTGACGCTAGGCGGAATCGGAAACTCAGCATCCGCCGAGACGGTCAGTCTGTTTTTCAATTCCGCGACACCCCAGCACGTCTTTGCTGCTGGTGACATTCGCGCGGCTTTGGAGGCCAGGAAGGTGACGGTCGAGACGAAGGAACTCTCCTCTCTCGCCGGTGGCTTCACAGGGAAAAAGATCGTGATCGGGCTGGCCTCCGATTCGCGGGTCGCTGCTTTAATGGCAACTCAAGGCGGCTGCGCGGTGAAAGACCTGGGCGAGCAGGCTTACGCGCTGCGAACGACGACGACGCCCGAGATGAGTTACTGGGTGCTGGGAGGCGACGATAACGGAGCTATGTATGGGGCATTGCAGGTCGCCGAGAACATTCAGTTCAAGGGTATGACCGATGCGATCAGCGAGGACGACGCGCCTCACCTGAAGAACCGTGGCATCAAATTCAATGTTCCCCTCGACAAAGAAGCCCCGACTTACTTCTACGACAATCGTGGCACAGCGAATCGCCTCGCCATTCGCCATGTGTGGGACATGACCTTCTGGAAGACGTGGTTCGATGAAATGGCGCGGCATCGCTACAACGTGCTCTCGCTTTGGAACCCGCATCCCTTCACTTCCATGGTGAACATGGAAGATGAGTATCCCGGCATCGCCATCCAGGGCGTCACCGGTTTTGATAAGGATGGCAAAGAAATCCAGATCAACGACTGGAGTATCGACAAGAAAATCGCCTTCTGGCAGGAAGTTATGAAATACGGACACGAACGTGGCTTCCGCACCTATGTCTTCACCTGGAACATCTTCCTTTCCACCGCCGAAGACAAGCACGGCATCGGCACCGGACCGGATAACAAAAAGACCCGCGTCTATCTCAACCTGTGCAGCCGCCGACTCTTTGAAACGTATCCGCACCTCACCGGCATGGGCCTCACCGTCGGCGAGAACATGGATACGGACGACGACGAATTGAAGGGAGAGTGGGCATGGGACAGCTATGGCAGTGGCGTCCTCGAATACGCAAAGGCACACACTGAGCGTCAAGTCACCTTCATCCACCCACTGCTGCAGAGCGACCTGCAAACCACTGCGAAACATTTCCAGCCGCTCATCGATCAGCCGAACGTTCGCTTTAGTTTTTCTCACAAGTATTCCAACGCCCACGCCCACGCTGCGGTGAAGCCCATCTACTGGAGTCGGAAAAAGCTGGAGCCACAGCTCGAAAAGCTCGGCGTCACCTCCTGGCTCACGATCCGCAATGACGACTGGTTTTTCCTGCACTGGGCCGACCCGGATTTCATCCGCGACTACATCAAGAATTTCCCCGAAGTCGGCAAACACATCGATGGCATCTACATCGGCTCGGACGGCTGGGTTTTCTCCCGCGTCTTCACCAGTAAGGATCCGTATTACGAAAGCCGCGACACCCTCGACATCCAGAGGACCTGGCTCATGCAAAAGCTCTGGGGTCACGTTGCTTACAACCCCGCGGTGGCCGATGACCTCTTCAAAGCCCATTTGAAGGAACGCTATCCCGAAGCTCCGACCGACGCTCTCTTTGAAGCGTGGACCAAAGCCTCCCGCGCCATTCGTCTCTTCAACGAGCAAGTCACCGGCAAGTGGAGCCTCGACTTTCACTGGATGCCCGAACGCTGGACCGACAAGGACGAAGGCTACCGCACGCTCAAAGATCTCTCCGAAACGGAACCCATGGACGGCTCATCCCTCGTGGACATCAAGAAGACCGCGGAGGGTGACATTGATGACGACGAACGCTCCGCGCTCGCCAATGTCGACGACATCGAGCGTCTCGCCTCCGAAGCAGGTGCTCTGCTCGCGAAGCTCCAGGCCGGCGCGAACAAAGACCTTGCTCACAATCTCGACGATATCCGGGCCATGGTCCACCTCTCGCTCGTCGGCTCTTTCAAACTCCGCGCCGCAATTGCCAAAGAGCAAAGCAAAGCCGCCGAAGCCCGTCACCACATGCTCACCGCCTACCAGCACTGGATTCAGTATGCCGACATCATGGACGCGAACTACATCGGCGTGGACATGCAGCGGAACCACCACTTCAAAAGCTGGCACCAGCTCGATCCCGAAGTCCTCCGTGACATCACCGACCTCGGAGGACCGATGACCGTGGAAATTGCCGAACCCTATCCCTGGGTCAGGATCGTCACGCCCATGGACCAATCGGAGATGAAAGAGCCCGTGGACGTCTCCGTGAGCATCAATGCCAGCGCCGGAGACAAGAAGCTCGATCGCGTGGAACTCTGGAGCAACGGCGAGCTGATCAAGACTGCCACCGAAGGCTCGTTTACCTTCACCATGAAAGGCGTGACAGACGGCGACTACGTTCTCTCAGCGCGAGCATTCGATCAGAAAGGCGCCTCGAAGGAGCACGCCGTGTCCGTGGCCGTGTTTAATGCCGAGACGAAGGATACGCTTCCGTGGAAAGAAGAGTTCACGCTTGCCGATCAGACCACTTCCGACAGCGGGAAGACCTCCTGGACGGCAAAACGCTCTTCCGGAGTGTTCCAGGTCAAGGACAAAGCCCTGTTCGTTAACGACAAGGGCGATGAAGGCGAGTTCCGAACCGGCGAAATCGATATTGCGGGCGGCCCCGTGGAGTTTAGCCTGGAGGCGTGGTCGCTTGGTGGCGTAGACGGCAAGGATTACGTCAGGCTCTTCAAAATCGTGGACGGCGGAAAGGAAATCCTCGTCGGAGAAATCGAAGGAAAACAAACGGACCCAACCATGCTCAAGGGTACTGCCGAAGGCAAACGCCTCACGCTGGTGATCCGCGCCAGAGTCTCCAGCGACGACGAAATCTACCGCATCGACAACGTAAAGGTCGGTACCGTTGAAGGAAAATGAAAACCCTCATGGAATCTTCACCTCCGCTCGCCAAGTCGTGCGCCTGATCAACCCTAACAGAACAAATGGAACAAATATGAAACTCACAATCACCTTCGTCGCCGCTCTGCTTTCTTGGCCTCTGGCTTCCGTTTCTGGAGCTGCACAAGCTCCCTCGGTATCCGCCGCACCAAGCCCGCGCCAGTCAGCCATTGTGAATCTCCCCACCGCACAGGAAGAACCCGGCAAGCCCTACAACATCCTCATGATCGCGGTGGATGATCTCAATGACTGGGTCGGTGCTTTTGGCGGCAATCCACAAGCGAAGACGCCGAACATTGATCGCCTGGCTGAGCGGTCGATGATCTTCCGCAACGCGAGCTGTGCAGGGCCAGTGTGTGGGCCGTCCAGATCCGCGTTACTCTCAGGCTTCAGGCCCGGCACCACGGGCGCCTATGGCAACGCTAACAACATGCTGAACTCAAAAATCGTCCAGACTCACGCCACGCTCCCGGAGTATTTCACCAAGCACGGCTACACCACGATCTCCTGCGGTAAGATCTTCCACAAACACGAAACGGCGAACGGTTTTGATGCAGGCCACTGGGCCTACGATGTCTGGCATGATGAGCTCAACCGAGGCGGACAAAAGGATGAGACCGTCTATTCACGCAACAAAGGCATCATCGCTGGCAAGCAGATCGAAAACCCCAAGCACAAGGTGGGAGGCGGCTCGGAGTTTTCGTGGGGCGTGACCGAGAAGGGCAAAGAGTTCACTCAGGACTACCGCACCGCAAAGTGGTTCGAGAAACAACTGCAGGAGCAACACAGCAAACCATTCTTCATGTTCGCGGGCATCTCCAAGCCGCATTTGTCATGGTTTGTCCCGCAGGAGTATTATGACATGCACCCGCTGGAGACCATCAAAGTCCCGGAGTTTCGCATGGATGACCTCGATGACATCGTGGGAGGCAAAAGAAAACGTCCTTTCGAACCAGAGCCCGACTTCCTTTGGGTGCAGGAATATGGTCTTCATCAGCGAGCCGTGCAGGCCTATCTCGCCGCCAGCAGCTACGCCGATGACTGCATCGGCGTCATGCTCGATGCCCTGGAAAACAGCCCCTACGCCGAAAACACCATCGTTGTTTTCTGGGGCGATCACGGCTGGCATCTGGGCGAGAAGCTACGGTTTCGCAAAGCCACACTGTGGAAGGAATCCACGCAAATGCCGCTCATCGTCCACCTCCCCGGCATGGCCGAGAGACAGGACTGCTACCGCAATGTGAACCTGCTCGATCTTTATCCCACACTCATCGAGCTGTGCGGATTGCCGGAGAAAGAACTCGATGGCAAATCCCTCAAGCCCTTATTGGAAAATCCCGAGTTGCCATGGTCTCCAACGGTCACGACCGCAGGGAAAGGCAATCACTCTGTGATTTCGGAGAAGTGGCACCACATCACCTACGCGGAAGGACTCGAGGAGCTGTATGACCTGGAGAAGGACCCCATGGAGTGGAGAAACATGGCGAATGAGAAGTCGCCTGAACTCGATGCCGTGAAAGCCCACCTGCGTACTTTCCTGCCGACAGATGAAGTCGATAGCCTCCCTCAATCCAATGAGGAAAAATCACAAAAGGGCAACAAGGACGCCCCTGCATCCAAAAAAGCTCCTGACCCGACCATCAAGCCACGACGGAATCTGGCGGAGCTGAAATAGAAATCCATGAAATACGTCATTCCGGTCCTTCTTGCCCTGGCGTCTTCACTTTAGATATCGGCTTGTAAATCGGACCCACTTACGTGCGAAAAACGGACCCACAAGACAAGCGATTTCTCCACGGGGAGCTGCGTGGTATCTGGGCACTCGATGGTTTGACGCTCGGCAGCGAAAAAGGCTTCCGCAATTGAAAGAGTCGTGGTTCGCTCCGCGAACCAACATCCTGCCTTTACAATAACGAATCACTTCATCAGGCAATGTCACCTCCACCAGGTGTTGGTTCGCAGAGCGAATCATGACAATCAAAAGACACCATGACCAAACTACCTCTAACTCTCGTAGCGTTTCTTTTGGCTTGCGGACTTAAATTCGACGCTGAGCCGCGCACTCGCGTGTCGATCGTGGGCGAGGCGTTTCACATCAATGAACAACCGACTTATGCCGGACGAACCTGGAACGGCAAGAAGATCGAAGGGCTGCTGTTCAATAGCCGCATGGTGCAGGCGACGTTCGATGATTTGAACCCGCAGACCCGCGAACGCTGGGCGTATCCCGACACGAAGACATGGGACGCCGATCGTAACCTGGGCGAGTTTCTGGCAGCGATGCCCGAGTGGCGGAAGCACGGGCTGCTCGGCATCACGGTCAATCTGCAAGGAGGCAGTCCGCAGGGATACTCGAAGGAGCAACCGTGGCATAACTCCGGCTTCACGGAGTCCGGTGCGTTGCGGCCTGAGTATGTCGCGCGGCTCGAGCGAGTGCTCGCGCGGGCAGACGAATTGGGGATGGTCGTGATCGTCGGCTATTTCTACTTCGGGCAAGATCAGCGTTTGACGGACGAAACGGCTGTGATTGCCGCGACCGATGCCGCGACGAAGTGGTTGCTGAAGAGCCGATTTCGCAACGTGTTGGTCGAAGTCAACAATGAGTGCGACGTTAAAGCCTACGATCACGAGATCCTCAAACCGGATCGCATTCACGAGTTGATCGACCGAGTACGACGCACCGAGCATGACGGTCGGGGATTGCTGGTCGGGACGAGCT
Organism: Planctomycetota bacterium; assembly: GCA_031429275.1. Lineage (GTDB taxonomy): Bacteria > Planctomycetota > Planctomycetia > Planctomycetales > Planctomycetaceae > SXXK01. The sequence continues at coordinate 2,319 of JANOZG010000286.1, read as the reverse complement.
ACGGCGGCGGAGCGATCCCGCGTGAGAACGTCGTGAAGTCCTCTGACTTTTTGCTGCTGCACGGCAACGGCGTAAAAGATCCGAAGCGAATCGTCGAGATGGTGCGTCAGACGCGCGAAGTGCCTGGCTATCGTCCGGTGCCGATCCTGTTTAATGAGGACGATCATTTCGACTTCGATCAGCCAGGTCATAATTTCTCCTCAGCCGTCGGCGAGTACGCGAGCTGGGGCTACTTCGATTACCGCATGAAAGACGAAGGCTTCGACGAGGGCTATCAAAGCGTGCCCGTCAACTGGGGCATCAGCAGCGATCGCAAACGCGGCTTCTTCAAGTTGCTCAGCGAGATGACCGGAGCGAAGCCTTGAATCCGCGCCGGCCGCCGAACGTGGCGATGCCTCGGTGTTTGTGTGTCGGCCCTTCGGGCAACGGTGACTTTGATTTCCCTTTCCGGGGCCTCACGGCCCCGGCACAGGATGTGTCGGCCCTCGGGGCCTGAAACCCTAACGATCATTGCCAACAAATTGCGAATCCGCCCAACGACGCCGAACACAAGCAGAACTCCATTCATCCGTCGGGTTCGCTAAATTCGCCCGCACCGGATTCCGTTCGACATGACGCATCAATGTCAGCGAATGTTTGTCGTTCTGGATGAATATCCTGTCCGCTCTGAGTTTGTGTAGAATGGAATGGTCGTCCATCTGGCAATACTCTGAATGATCAAATATGAACACTCAAAGAGAAGAACTACCTTCGCTCTCGACCTCCTTGCTTGACAGGGTGCGACTGATGCAGCCCGACGCATGGACTCGCCTGGTCGCGATATTCGGTCCGATCGTTTATCGATGGTGTCGGCAATCGGGTTTGTCTGGTCACGATGCCTCGGATGTCGTGCAGGAGGTATTTACATCGGTGTCGCGCGGAATCGGAAATTTTCATCGTTCGCAGGAGAACCAGAGCTTTCGCAATTGGTTAGCGACGATTACTCGGAATTGTGTACGCGATTTCTGGCGACGTTCCGCGAAGCAGCCGGGGGCAATCGGTGGGACGGATGCGCTACTGGGCTTGCAAAATCTGGCCGATCCGTTGGAAGCGTCCCTCGATGCAACGATTAGCGTCGCCGACATTGAAAGTGAATTGACGCGGCGCGTGCTCGAATTAGTTCGCAGCGAATTCGAGGAAAAATCGTGGATGGCGTTTCAAAAGACGGCCGTTGATGGAAAGCTTGCTGCCGACGTGGCTGTTGAGCTTGGAATGACCGTCGCCGCAGTTTACAAAGCCAAGTCTCGCATATTCCGTCGGTTGAGGCAGCAGTTGGGCGATCTGCCGACTTGAACAAAATCGAATTCTAAAAATCATGTCAAACTCCTGCGTTCCTCTAGAAGACAGGCGAATTCGAAGGTGAACTTGCCTCCAACGCTCCCCAAAAATTGAGGAACCGACATAATGATTCTCGAAAAATGTCCGACGATCGATGAACTACGCGCTCTTTCCCTTGGGAAACTTTCCGAGGAACAGAGTGACGAAATCCTTGGCCACCTCCCAGATTGCGAGACTTGCCAAGCTGAACTCGCGACAGCTAGCAGCGTCGAAGACACTCTGGCTGGTCATCTTTGCAACGCCGAGCCAGCCGAAAATTATCGGGACGAAGCCGAGTGCCAGCATGCGTTGGCAAAAGCCCTTGGCGCATTGGCAAGCACTCAATCGTTCGACGATCTGGAAATTTCCAGGGTGCTCCCGAAAGTTCTCGGCGAATATGAAATGGTGCGTCCTGTTGGTCGCGGTGGAATGGGGACGGTCTATCTTGCCCGCCATACGAAATTGGGTCGATTTGTCGCGATGAAGGTGCTCTCCAGCCATCGTTTGATGCAGCCCCGAATGCGACAACGATTTGAAACGGAAATGCGTGCGATTGGCCAGTTGTCGCATCCAAACATTGTGACTGCCTACGATGCAAGGGAAGTTGACGAGCTCACAGTGTTGGTGACCGAGTTTGTCGATGGACTTGATGTCGGACAGATTCTGAAACGAACTGGAAGACTTTCAGTAAGCAACGCTTGCGAAATTGCCATGCAAACGGCGTTTGCCCTTCAATACATTGATGAACAGGGGTTGGTCCACCGCGATATCAAGCCATCTAACGTGATGATTGGCAAAACTGGCAATGTCAAGTTGCTCGATTTAGCCTTGGCGCGACTGCAAATGGGGGATGGCGAACGCGTGGAAATGACCGCGACCGGTCAAGCGATGGGAACCGCCGATTACATCGCGCCTGAACAAGTCAACGACAGTCGCCACGTCGATATTCGCGCCGACATCTAC
>JANOZG010000285.1:0-8183 GCA_031429275.1 Planctomycetota bacterium | reverse complement strand
TGCTGTTGGACCAAACTTCCGGCACGACGTCCAAAGCGTTGCGGGAGCTAAGCCTGAAATCGCTGAGAGACGCTGGATTCTGGGCGCCGCAGCCGACTGTCCCGTCAGACAAAAGCCCCAACGATCAGCAAAATCAAGCCGTGCGGTGCATCGGCGACTGGACTCTGCTGACTCGGTCCTTCTGATTCACCATAAATGCGGCGCGTTTCGCTCAGCATTTTCTCGACGCGTTGCTTCCTCTATACTTCGACTGCAAACAGGTTGGACAACGTCGCTACTTTGAAAGAGGAACGGCGATAGCCGGCTGTATTTGGTCGTTTAACCCTGAGCCGCAGGCAACGGCGTGTACTGAAACCGTCGTCTGCGGCTTTCGAAGTTGTGCGTTTCAGGTCCGGAGGGCCGACACAATCGGAAATGTGTCGGCCCTTCAGGCCTGAAAAGTCGTGTTTTCTGCACTCCGGTGGCTCACGCCACCGGCAGAGGATGTGCCGGGCTTCCAGCCCTGACGATTTGCGTAACTTCTAAACCTGCGGCTCAGGGCTAAACAAAACTGCAAACTCTGCAGACTCAATCAACACACCAGCGCCATGCCACTCAAAATTTAATTCGGGATTCGTCAGGCAGACCAGATGAGCACTTCAGATATTGATATTTCTTCCTCACGCGTCCTCATCGCTGACGATATTCAGCAAAACCGTGAATTGCTCGAAGCCTATCTGGCCGATGAAGGCTATGAGATTCTGATGGCGTCCGACGGCCAGCAGACCATGCAATTGGTAGATCAACAACAACCAGACCTGATTCTGCTGGATATCATGATGCCGCGCATGAGCGGCTATGAAGTCTGTTCGCAGATCAAAGGCGATCCGGCTCGCCGTGGAATTCTGGTCCTGATGGTGACAGCGCTCAATGAAGCGGGTGACATCGAAAAAGCCGTTAACGCCGGCTGCGATGACTTTCTCACCAAGCCAGTGAATCGCCTCGAACTTCGCACCCGCGTCCGTTCACTTCTGCGAGTTCGTCATTTGGCGAACGAACGTGACCGCCTTCTCGCTTACCTTGAAGAAATGGAACACCGCATTCTGCGCGGTGATGGTTAAAAATGTCCGATCAGGAAGTTGTTCCAACATCCGTTGCTGTAGCCTCAATTGTTACGGCTGCCTCTGCCCCCGGAAATACGTTCGTCGAAGTTGTCGTGCGCAACCGAAGGGCTCAACCGTTTTTCGGTCGACATCCATGGGTGTTCGTCGGTGCCGTTGATCGCGTGAACGGCATGAAGACGGAAGATGTGCCACCAGGATCGATTGCAAAACTTGTCAATTCCGATGGCCGATTCATCGCATGGGGATTGTTCAATCCTATCAGCCGCATCGTTGCTCGACTCTATTCGTGGCAACTTGATCAGCCTCTTGACGCAGTATTCTGGCAGGCAAAGATTCATCAGGCAGTTGAATCTCGCCGGGCGATGTTTAATCTGAATGCACCAAACACGGGTTGTCGCCTGATCTTCAGTGAAGCTGATGGACTGTCCGGTTTGACAGTGGATTTCTACGCCGGTTACCTGTTGGTCCAATTCACCAGCCTGGCACTTTTTCTGCATCGAGATGCAATTCTGACCGCGCTGCAAGATGAAGTGAATCCCAAAGGTATCTGGCTGCGTACGGAAAAAGGTATGCGTGAAGCAGAGGGTCTGGATATCATCGATGGATTGCTGTCGGGACAGGAGCCACCACGTCCTCTGTTTATTGATGAACTGGGAGTCACGTACGGTGTCGATGTTCAGCAGGGGCAGAAGACAGGTTGTTATCTTGATCAGCGAGACAATCGCCAGGCAGCAAGTCGTTATCTGAAAGGCGCCAGCGTTCTGGATGCCTTCTGTTTCTCTGGCGGTTTTGGAATTACCGCTTTAAAACTTGGTGGAGCGGCGTCGGTGCTGGGCATTGACTCATCCGAATCCGCCTTAGTTATGGCGAAGGCCAACGCTGAACTGAACGGAGTTGCCGATCGATGCCAGTGGCAACGCGACGACGTTCGCCCGGCTTTGGAAGCCATGGCAGCTGAGGGGCGATTGTTCGATGCCGTCATTCTTGATCCGCCTCGTATGGCAAGGACTCGCGGTGGACTGGATCGAGCCATTACCGGTTACGTACGCCTGAATCAACTGGGGCTTCAGGTTCTGAAACCCGGTGGTATTCTTGTGACCTGCAGTTGTTCGGGACTTTTGAGTCGTGATGAATTTCAGGAAATGCTGGCCGAGGTCGCTCGCCAGACAGGACGCGATATTCAGATTCTGGAAAACCGCGGCCAGCCTGCCGATCATCCTGTCCGCGTGACTTGCCTGGAAACTGAGTACCTGAAAGTATTCATCTGCCGCGTCAGTTAATTGACTCGGTGAGCGGTGCGGCGTCAGCCCGCCGGTACACAGACATTCCTCACCACGGAATACGCGAATCGCAAATCGCAGGGTACCGGCAAGCTGACGCATGCCGCATGCCGCTCGCCGCTGATGTGCAAACTGAAAAATTACCCGCCGTACGCGCTGTATCGCAGCACGCCTCGGTGAAATGCGTAGCGATTCAACAAAAACAAACCGGCGAGCCAGCCTGCCTGCATCAACAATTCTGCAGGCAAATGTGCCGCCGGAATCTTGCCGAGTAAGATCGCCGTTGGAGTATACGCCAGATACCGAAAGGGCAGATAGTCAACAAACGGAATCCACTTCGACAGCAACTCCAGCGGGATCATATGCCCGGACAAGAAATAACTGAGCATCATATAAATGAAGATCAGGGAGCTGACTTCAAGAAACCAGAAAGCGACCAGTCCGATCAGCGATTCAATCAGAAATCCGACCGCAAACGACATCAACAGCGAACACGTAAACGCAAGCATCACAGGCCAGCCCGGCCAGCTCGGCAAATGTTCTCGACATAACCAGAATACCAATGCAAACGGGCCTGTCGCGATTGCGTAATAAACGAGCTTATGCGCGATTCGATGCCAGAACAGATGATCCAGCATATCAACAGGTTGAATCAAATACTTTCGAACAGATCCATCAGCAATCGATCCGGCAATTCCAGTGGATAGCCCTGGCATACTGGAGAAAGCTCGCGTCAGCATCACCAGCAGATAATACGAAACCATCTCGCCATAGTTGTAGCCCTGGATCTTTCGACCGGTGGCGTTTTGAAAAATCGCACTCCACAGGAAAATCTGAGTCACAATTGGCAGAAACCGTACGAGCGTCGAAAACGCAAAGTCCGCCCGATACGTGAGTCGTTCCTCAATTGCAGTTCGCAGAATCAGCCATTTCAATCGCAGCCTGGCGCGGATTTCACCAGCGATCGTGACTGGGCTGGCAGATGCAGATGTCGGTGTCACTCTTGAGCCCTCGACGCATCGTCAGAAGAGAACAACTCGGCAATCACATCTTCCAGCGGACGCTCAGAAACGCTGATGTCGTCGATCGAATGCTGACTCAGGATACTCGACAAACACTCTGAAACGCGGTGCTTCTCAATCTGAATTCGCACTTTGGGCGGCCTGGATTCAAGAATTGAACCGTACTGTTCCAGTCCGGTCGGCACAATGTTGTCAGAAAACTGCAACTCAATAATCTTATGTCGGCTAAAACGATCAACAATCGCTGCCAGCGGACCATCATGAATCACGATACCCTTATTAATCACAATCGCGCGATCACACAACGCTTCGACGTCTTTCATGTAGTGACTGGTCAGAATCACCGTGATTCGCTGTTCACGCTGGTAGTGGCGCAGAAATTCCTGCACTCGCCGCTGACTGACGACATCCAGACCAATGGTCGGTTCGTCAAGAAATAAAACGTCTGGACTGTGGAGCAACGCGGCGATGAGTTCCATTCGCATGCGCTCGCCGAGTGACAATTCACGCACTGGTTGCGACATCAGTCGCCGCACTTCCAGCAAGTCTGTCAGCTCGTCCAGTCTGCGCTGATAATCACCAGCCGGAATACGATAAATCTCTTTGTGCAATCGGAAGGATTCCTGCGCAGGCAGGTCCCACCAGAGTTGTTCTTTTTGTCCTGTGACGAGCGAAAAACGACGACGATAGGCGTCTTCCCGCTTCCACGGTACATGTCCCAAAACGGTCGCAGTACCGGAAGTTGGCACGACCAGCCCGGAGAGGAGTTTCAGCGTCGTCGTCTTGCCAGCCCCGTTTGGACCGAGAAACGCGACCATTTCCCCTTCTTCGATCGTAAAGCTGACGTTTCGCACCGCGCTGACGACTTCATATTCTCTGTGAAACAGCCCGCGCACGGACGACCACAGACCCTCGCGTTTCCGGAAGACCCTGTACGTGCGACATAACTCCCTGACTTCAATTGCTGCCATGCTTAGATCGTAGTGGAGTTCTCAAGCAGCGGCAATCAAGACAAAACAAGGCCCTTCAGTTTACCCACAATGAGTTGCAGTCTCCGCAGAACCCGGAGTTTTCGAACTGCGATGGCCAATAATTCGCGTAATGCTCTCCACGTCTTCCCGTTCAGTGTAATCGATAAGATCAAGCGGTGTTTCACCGAGGCGATTCCTGACATTCAAATCCGCCCCTGCATCGATCAGGTAGATGATTGTGACAATATCACGCGTCTGACAAGCCACATGCAGCATTGTATCGAGACGATCGTTTACCGGCTCATTAATCGTCTGCTGTAACGCGATCGATACAGCAGGCGGAATGGACATTCTGACGGCGAACGCTATAGACTTTGTTTCGTCCCTCTCTTGCTGCAGGAAACTGGACGATGAGCCGTCGCCATAGTACGGCGAACCCAACTCGGTCTCGCTGTACTCATGTAAGACACGACTCTTGGACTGCGATCTCAATGTCAAGCGAGCAGGTTTCGGCGTTGGCACTGTGGTCAGCGTTGCTCTTTTTGAGCCAATCACCGCCCCTTCCCAAACGCACACAGCAATAATTGCCACTGAGCAACACAAGATCAGCGTACAGGCCATAATACGAAAAACGACGCTGTCTGCGTTGCGGCGAAGAGCCATCAAATATCTTCGAAAACTCATTGCAACACCTTGTAAGTCAGAACGCAAAACATCGAAAATCCAGTCTGCACATATCGTTGGCTGACCATTCGTTGACCATCCAAGAATCCTGGACAACTCTCGAAGAATTCACAATAACATCAACTGAACAACTCAACACCAGTTGCACAATATAGCGTGTTACTTAACGCACAACGCGCAAACAGGCGGTTTACGCATGACGCAAATACATAGGCGACCGGCAGAGTAAGAGTTGTCCGCTGAGCCTCAGGCACATGTCAATTGGTTTTGGCAAGATAATCTCTGCCGCTTGCCTTGATGCGCCATGGGCTCATCTACCCACAGTGATGGCGTGCGATTTCCGCTTGCACAAGCGAATCCTTTCGCTACACTTCTAGCGAAAGACTTCGCCTCACGGCTAAACAAAAGTAAGCTGGCAGCGTTTTCATGTCAGGATAAGAGAGCAGGGTGTCTTCATGCGGGAATTAGGATCATCACAACCGACGGCGGTTGAACTTGAAATCTTGCGGATTCTGTGGGACCTCGAACCGTGCCCCGTGAGAGAGATTCACACAAGACTCTCAGACGCAAAAGGGACGAATTATTCCACTACCGTCAAGATGCTCTCGGTGATGTTACAGAAGGGACTCGTGAAGCGGGACGAAGATGTTTCACCACACATTTATCGTTCCGCCATCACAAAACAGAAAGCCGCAAAGAAATTCCTGACAGAGTTGATCGAAAAAGTCTACGACGGTTCGGCGATGAGTCTCGTGCTACAGGCATTGGCCAGCGGCAAGGCATCGAAGCAGGAGATTGATGAAGCTCGCCGCCTGCTGGATGAAATGGAGGGCAAGCGATGAGTACTTTTTCTCCGGACACAATCGAACGGCTGGGCTGGGTGCTGATTCATTCGCTGTGGCAGTTTGCGGTTGTCGGGATGTTCGCTGCGGTGATTGTCGCCATTCTGCGGCGACGTCCTTCGGTCACTCGCTACGGCGTGCTGGTCGTTGCGATGACGTTGATGGTTATTACTTCATGCGTAACGTGGATACTGATTTCGGCGAGCCCGACGGCGTCAGCCTCGGGGTACGATATAGATGCGTCTCTGTATCGAGAAGCTGACGCTGTCCCGCTCGCCGACCTGTCCGCAAGTGCTTTGGTAAGCCCTGTGGCGTCAACGTCGGGGTACGATGAAAGCGCGCCGCTGTACCGGGAGGCTGACGCCGTCGCGTTCGCCGATGAATCGCTCGCCGAATCCTTGCAGCGAGAACTCCGGCTATGGTTCTCATGGATCGTCGGTGGCTGGTTGATCGGCGTGTTTCTCTGTTCGCTGAGACCACTGCTCGGTTGGCGAATGCTGCGGCGATTGCGACGAATTGGCATCTGTCCGCCATCGGATGAAGTACTGGTGGCGTTCACGCGTGTATCACAACGTCTCGGCCTGCGGCGACCGGTTCAGGTGTTTCATTCGACAATGGCCACCGGGCCGATGGTTGTCGGATATTTGAAACCTGTCGTGCTGCTGCCGGTGAGTCTGGTTACCAGCATTCCGATGTCTCAATTGGAAGCCATCCTCGCGCATGAACTCGCTCATGTCTGTCGCCATGACTTTGTGATCAATCTTTTTCAAACGCTGATGGAGACTCTGTTTTTCTATCATCCTGCCGTCTGGTGGCTCTCTCGCCGCATCCGCATTGAACGCGAACACTGCTGCGATGATCTGGTCGTGAAACTGTTCGACAACCGAATCGAATACGGTCGCGCGTTGCTGGCGATTGAGCAACTGCAGGGCCGACGATCTGTGTTGGCTCTCGGTGCGGCCGACGGTTCGTTGCTTGGACGAATTCGGCGAATTGCAGGAACCACATCGCATCAGCCGCGTTTCTTTCCTTTCCTTGCCACGGCGATTGTATTCACTGTGGTTTGCGGAATGTGGATGGTGGGGCAGGACTTCAGTGTCTTCGCTGAAACTCAAGTGAACTTCGATTCACACGCTGCTCCTGAGCCAGAGTCTGCGAAACCGATTCAAGCGGACCTTCCAACTGGCGTGCGTGTAAAACTTGTCGGAGTGACAACACCGACAGTAACATCTGAGAAGGATTTTCGTCGATTGAGTGCCATCCGTGGGGTTGTGGCGGCGCGAATAGTGCCGGTACCAACCGCAGAAAATCTAGATACGCGGCAATGGTGGAGTGGCGACGGCATGACGCTCGACAATCCTCCAGCAGCCGGCGAGGCATGGACGGTGCGAAAAGACTGGGAGGACGGGCGACTGTTCGCGTTCGAATTCTCCGGGTTAGCCAATCGTGACTCACAGCTCGACGTCGCAATGTTTCACCTGCGCCCTGACAAGCCTCGACAGGCAGTTGTGCTTGTCATATCAAAATCTGAATCCGACCCGGGCAAACGCATCATCATGGGATCGATTGCCCCGGACACCGATGCAGATTCTGCGACACTTGAGTTGAGAGTTGGCACTGCAGAATCAGCAATAGTGAAATTGGACACAGAGGGCCGAAGGATTGATTCATTGGCGACGGAGGGAACGAATCACAGCGACTCTATGAAACAGATCATCGAAAATATCAAGCTGCTGCGTATCACTCAAAATGGCGATAAGGTTGAAGTCTGGACTCGCCACACCAACACAAAAGATGCTCTCGCGTCCGGGATGTTCAGCGTTCTCGACAACACGGGAAAGCTGCACTCAGCCCAGGCCGCGTATTCGATAAACAATGAACAGCTCACGCTGGTCTCCAACGTCCGGGCAGAAAGCATCCGCGAGATACATTTTGAAATCCGTTCGTTGAATCATTCGTTGACGTTCGAGAACGTGTCACGGGAACCGGGCAAGATGTCAGACGTGAAGGTTACGGTGGCTTCACTGCCCACGCCACCAGAGCCGATTCAAGCTCGCCTGCCGAATGGCGGTTTAATTGAACTGCTCGGCGTCTCAACGCCGCCGATTGAATTGCCATCAAAAGATAAACGCGAATGGTGGAAGGCAGACGGCACAGTCATGGATGCTGCCCCAATTTCAAGAGATTCGATCCATGTCGGTGCTTTGAAGACCGACGGGCGGGAGTTTGTGTTTCGAGCATCGAACTTCGCGGGGCAAGTCCCGATCGAAGTGACGTTGAA
>JANOZG010000284.1:0-4415 GCA_031429275.1 Planctomycetota bacterium | reverse complement strand
AAATCCAATTTCGAACACGGCCGATTCCTGTCACACGACGTGGTAAAACCTGGCGAGGGCTGGACACGCGGAGTTCCACACTGGAAATCCATTGCTGGCAGTCAGCGAGAACGATTCAACAGCGAGGAAATGCTGTTCGGTGATCAACCCGATGCGGCTCTGTCTTTGAGTTTTGAAGGTACCGCCATAGGAGCGTTCGTTCTGGCTGGCCCGGATGCTGGACAGTTGGACGTGCAAGTCGATGGCGGTGACTGGAAAACTGTGGAACTGTACCATGGCTACAGTTCCGGTCTGCATTATCCTCGTACAGTGATGTTCGCCACTGACTTACCTTTAGGATCACATCAGGTGAATGTCCGCATCAGCAAGAGTCGCAACGAAAAGAGCAAAGGTCATGCAGTTCGAATTCTGTCGTTTGTGGCGAACGGCAAACTCTCAACTTCGCAGGGTTCGAAATGATGTCCCGTGGTGCAATGAAGAGATCGGTTAACCCGTGGCCGACAGGCCAGGCCGCAGAACATCCTGGCCTGTCGGCCACGGGTTAAACGTCACAATCACTGTCCATACGCCAATCATTGAGCGGACCATCGTTTCAAAATCCACAATCCAAAATCGTCAATCGAAAATCTTCACATGCCCATGGATTCATTCCGTTCAACATCGCACGATCTTCTGGACCAGTTGCAGCCTGTGTCGGGATCGCCGTTTGTGTGTCCGGGAAGCAATACCGCGATTTCGCGATCGATCCATCTGGCGAGGCTGAATGCTGCGTGGCCCGGCTGCGATCAGTGTGAGTGGCGGTTCGATTCAGAAGGCTTAGCGGAACGTACGGTGCAGGAAACCAACCGCATTCGCAGTCAACGAATTGATGGTATTCGCCGCACAGAATTTGGCATTCGCGGCCCATACATTAACGATCTGGATCGCCAGACGGCCGGCGATCTGACTCGCATCTTCAGCGCATGCCTGCATGAACGATCATCTTATCTCGATCCTCGCGACGGTGAGCGGTGTGGCGTCAGCCCTCCGGTACAAATCTGTCAGCTACGGCCAGTGGCAAATCCTGCCACCGATTCCGCTTCCGCCACGTTCCAATCCATCGCTCCGGTTATCGTGGGCTATGATGGTCGCAGTTCGTCTGTTGATCTCGCTATTGGCGTCGTCGCGGCCAGTCGCGAATTTGGCCTGCCTGTCATCGATATCGGTCGCTGCACGGCCGCGTCAATTCAGGAAGCTGCCCGCTCATTCCGTGAATGCTGCGGCGCGATGATTGTGACAGGTGCCGGATCACCGAATTCATGGGCCGGTCTCGATGTGTTTGATCGCAGTGGGGATACCGTACCGGTTGTGTGGAAGGATGTTGGCGTGCAGTTAGAACACGTCAGTTCAGATGCAGGAGCGTTCCTTAAGCTGCAACTTCCCGATGCGACAACTCGCGCCCGATTGGCAAGAAGATTGACTCGGCAATCAGGGGCACACAACGTCGTCAGCTTTGAAGATCAATATCGCGATTGGTTACTGAGATGGTATCCCAGGCAATCCGCTTTGCGAATTCTGGTCCGCACGGATGACGATCTGATTCAGCAGCGTACCGCATGGATATCTGAAGTGACTGGACTGGAAATCATTTGCCGCAGCCCCCACGATTCGTCTATCCCGCCGCATGTTGCCATGACAATGACGGTTCCTGAGGACGATCGGCAATTTCAAATCGTCAACGCCGCTCATCAACCTGTATCTGCTGACCGGCTGGCCCTGATGTTGAATCGAGCGATGCATCGTCAGTCGGTACACGTGACGGCTCACGCGGACGCAGCATCGTCCAGATTCTGGATTTCAGACTCTGCCAGATTCGGATCACCGGGATCCGCAGAATCCATTCATGATGCCCTCGCAACTCTGGGACTCGTTTCGCGTCTGGTGGAAAGCAAACGACTGAATGGCGAATTGCAGTAGGTTGCAGAGTACGCGGACGACGCTGGTCAGTGGCGATCTGCGCGGCATTGCCAAAGCGATTCATCTAAGCCGATCGACGATGAGGAACATTCGCCAGAACCTGCTGTTTGCTTTCGCATACAATGCTGTAGGTATACCCGTCGCTGCCAGTGTGCTATTTCCGTTCTTCGCCCCTGTTGCTGAGCCACGTCATCGCCGCCGCGGCCATGAGCCTCAGTTCCGTGTCCGTGATCACCAGCGCTCTGCGACTTCGTAATACGCGACTCTGAAGAACGGAGCACTCATGCCTGAAAACTGGTTCGCACGGTGTCACCCGTGGGGAGACTGGGACTCCGGCAGGCAGAGTTGGCATTAAAGTCTTGATTTGCCAAAGGCGGCAAGAAATCTGTTGTGCTTGTGAAAAATCTGGGGACAACTTGCTGGCCTGTTCAGAAGAACAGCGCTAGACTAGCGGACTCTGAACGCCAGCCTATTTTCTCTGAGAAATCATGAGTCAGGCTGCTGGCATCGCTTGTTTTGCAACATTCGTGTTGGGGTCAGACGATGAGTATCGCAGGTTTCGGTTGGCAGGCAGGGATGTTTCGGAGTTCGTTGTCGGTCGCGATGGGAGCGATTCTGGTTTCGCTGATGTCCAGCGATACTGCATCGGCATTCCAGGCAAAACCCGACACTCCGCCAGTGCTGGATGCGAAAAGTCAAAAGATTGAAGATCTTGTGACGGCCGCGAAAGCCAAAATGGCAAGCCGCGACTGGGACGCCGCGATGCTGGATTGTACGGCCGCGTTGCAGGTCGATGAGAAAAGTGGCCGAGCCCTGGTGGCGCGTGGCATGGTCTACAACGGCAAAGGCGAATACGACAACGCGATCAAAGATTTCGATGTCGTGACTGCCGTGACTGGCCGCGAACCTGAAAAACTCCGCGACCGTGCGGAAGCGTATGCAGAGCGATCTCATTCCCTGTATGAGCAAGGCAAGTTCCTTGAGGCCATCGACAGCGCGTATTTTGCGACGCTGGAAGCAGGCGATCACATCCCCGCACATCTGAATCGGGCTCTGGCGTATATTGCGCGACGCGAATATGACAAAGCTGTGAACAGTTGTAATCGGGCCATCAACGCTGATGCAAAGTCAGCGGAAGCCTACAGCATTCGAGGCCTCGCGTACGGTGCGAAGGGCAATGTTGATCAGGCACTCGCAGATGAAAACAAAGCGCTTGAGTTGGATGGAAATCTTGCTGTCGCCTACCAGCGTCGAGCTGCGGCACATCTGGCAAAAAAGGATCCCGCGAAATCCATCTCGGATCTCGAAAAAGCAATTTCACTGGACCAAAACCTGGTCGATGCCTTGTGCGATCGAGCGTTCCTGTATGCCCTGAATCGTGATCCTGTGAAAGCGATGGCGGATTTGGATCTGGCAATTCGGAAAGATCCGAAATTCGTGAAAGCCCACGTTCAAAAAGGCATGGCCCTGTTGGATCAGGAAAAGACGGACGAAGCGATTGCCTGTTTCGATACAGCGATCAGCCTGCAGGAAAACAACGCTCCGGCGCATTGCTATCGCGGATATGCACTTCACAGTAAGGCGTCTTACAGGGCGGCAGTGGATGAGTTCACAAAAGCAATTGCATCTGATCCTGCATTTGTGGCCGCATATTCCGGACGTAATCAGTCGTACAAGCGACTCAAAATGGCGTCCGAAGCAAGTGCGGATGCAGCGAAGGTTCGAGAATTGACACCTGAGCCAGCAAAGAAGAAGGATGATAAGAAGGAGGATCCGGCTCCTCCCCGCTTTCTCGTGAAATCAAAGCCTGTGGATACGGCCCGGAGAAAAGATATGTTGCGTTCGGCGGCTGAGGTCGATCGGATGGTGACAGCGAACTATGCCAAAACGAAAACCACACCAAATCAGAAAACATCCGACGAACAATTTGTGCGTCGCATCTATCTTGATGTGACCGGTACGATTCCGACGCTGGGCCAGACACGAAAGTTTTTGAACTCGCCCGATCCCGAAAAACGCACCTTGCTGATTGATGAATTGCTGAATAGTGACAGCTATGCAAGTCACTGGTTTAATTACTGGGCAGACATCCTGCGATACACCGACAGTCTGAACAATAATGTTCGAGGCGAAGGATATCGCCAGTGGATTAAGCAGTCTTTGGCAGAAAGTAAGCCCTGGGATAAGTTCGTTTATGAACTGCTGAGTGCTGATGGCCTCGTGTGGCACAATCCGGCAACAGGCTATCTCCAGCGCGATTCGGGTATGCCACTGGACAACATGAATAACACCGTGCGGATCTTTCTGGGCACTCGCATTGGTTGTGCTCAATGCCATGATCACCCGTTTGACAAGTGGACTCAGAAAGAGTTCTATCAGATGGCGGCGTTCACCTTTGGCACTCAGACAAGTACAAGCGGTGGCGACAAACGATATTGGGAGACCAATCCGAATGATCG
>JANOZG010000283.1:0-1739 GCA_031429275.1 Planctomycetota bacterium | reverse complement strand
AGAATTGACAATTGCGAAGTGACAGTTCGCATCACTTAAGTTAGAGTCGTGCATTCGCTGTGAGTCCATGACGCCTTGCCAGAGAACTTCGAACTGACGGAATTGAACTCGATGGCTGCAGATTTTGGCATCTACTTCCGTGAAGCGGATTTTCCATCCTTCGATGAATGGCAAGCAGCGTGCCAAAACCGGTCACCACGAATCCGGCTTTATCCGGTCGATCTTCGTACTCATTCAGGAACCCTTCCTGCTGTGTCCGAGGGGACCGAATTCAATTTTCAATTTGAATTTCAGATATCCCACCACTGGCGCGGACTCGATACTATTTTTGACGGCGAATCGGCATTGTTTGCACATTTCCGCTGCTTCGCCGCCGAATGGGAGGCAACCGCACACGCGGCACTTGCATTCATGTCTATCTCAGACGGAGTGTTTTCCGATCCATTCGGTGCCGAATATCACACATTCGATTATGCCTTGCGATATGTCCAAGACTCACTTAAAACCAAATGGCAACGACTTGCTTCTGACCCGTCTCACAAACTGGCCGCCATTAAAGCATATCAATCGGAAAACAATACCGGTATTGCGGACGCCAAAGCTGTTATCGAGGCGTACCTAAGAAATTCGCAGGGTACATAACACGATATTTCGCACTAACACTGCGCGACCAACATCGTCTAAATTCAGATCTCCAGGTTAATCACCGAACTGAAAGGGCGCTTTCGCAATGAATTCAAACGATCGTTCACGACGTACGTTTCTGAAAACCACCATGGCACTGGCCGGGGCGAAGTCTTTGTCGGGTGCCATGTCGAAGGTGAGTGCAACTGATGAGAAATCTGGTACTCAAAAAAGTGCAGCAGGTTCGCTGATGGCGTATGTCGGGACGTTCAGTTCGCCGCTGCGGGAGATGCTGCCGACTCAGGTCGATCTGCCGCCGGGGAACGGTGTCGGTATTCACATCTTTCAAGTCGATCGAACCACTGGCGGAATGACGACGGCAGGAATTTATGAGTCAGGAACCAGCCCCAGTTGCCTGGCTCTAAACTGGGCGGGAACTCACTTGTACTCAGCCAACGAAACCGACCGCGTAGGCGAAAACAAAGAAGGGACTGTCAGTGCTTTCGCAATCAATGAAACTGGTGAGAAACTAGAACTTCTGAATACCGTGCGTTCTGGCGGAGCGGGGCCGACCTATGTCAGTATTCATCCGAACGGCCGTTTCCTGCTGGTGGCGAACTATTTTGGAGGCTCCGTGTCGGTCGTGCCGATTTTGGCCGATGGTCGTCTTGGAGAAGCCAAGGACATCAAGAATGACGCCGGTCAACTTGGGCCGACGTAAGCCACAAACGCTCCTCCCGGCAGCTTTGCTTTCAGCGGACACGATCGGACTCATGCCCACATGATTCAGGCCGATCAGTCGGGACGATTCGTCCTGCATGTTGATCTGGGTCTTGATCAGATCTTTGTCTGGAAATTCGACGATCAAAAGGGATTGCTGACTGCAAATGAGCCCGCTTCAGTGTCGCTGCCACCGGGTGATGGACCAAGACATTTCCATTTCCATCCGAACGGTCGTTGGTTCTACTCAATCCAGGAGGAAGGCTCGACCATCGTCCTGTTCGACTACGATGCAGCCGCCGGACGTTTGACATCACGACAGACGATTTCTACGTTGCCAACTGGGTTAGCAGGCAGCAATTTTTGCTCGGAAATTCTTGTTTCGGCAGATGGCA
>JANOZG010000282.1:0-2177 GCA_031429275.1 Planctomycetota bacterium | reverse complement strand
ACTTCCCTCAACATTACAGGGTGTGAGTTCTCGCCGCCGCACCCGCCGCCACGCCAATTCCTCCGCCTGAGCCGCACCTCACCATCGTGCCTCAGAAAATTCGCCACTGATTCAATACCGCCGCTTCGCGAATCGAAGTGTAGCCATGTTCGGCTGCGCTCTTGACCGCAGCACAATCTCAATTTGCCAGCGAATCCACCATCAACTCCGCCTTGAATCCATTGCATCTCGCGCTGAGTCTTCACTCGGCGTCTGCAACCTACCTCTCGTACACTACCTGAATTGTCAATGCTTCTTCAAAACAGTGCCTGGTACCTTAACATGTACGCCTCCATCAACCGGCTGAAGCTAAGTGACAGTCCCGAAACAACTTCCAGATGTTTCCGTGTCTTGAAATCCCAACCCGAAACGTCAGTGAGGGATTTTGCACTACAACTTGATCCCTCGCTGACGCTTCGGGTTGGGATAAACGGAACTTATTTCGGGACTGTTCCTAAGTGACGTCTGGGAGCCGGATGCGTTAACGGCGCACGTCCGGATCTACGAGGGGGCGACCTCAATTGTGCATGGATCAAATATTGTGACACCACCACAGGAAACCAGGTGGCAAACAGGGAAAACAAACCGTATCCTAAACACAAGAGACTAGCCCTACTCACCCGGAGCGGGCAAAAGATCCGGCTTTGAAATGGAAAGTCACATGCGCCCGCCCGGTGACCTTGGACGTTCGGCATGATAAGTCACATACTGCAAAACGTCACATGAAGCGATTGATTTCCAATCTCACGAATATCTCCTGCTTCATGTTCTGTCTCAGCATAGTCCTCGTCCCTTTAAGCTACTCGTTGAGCTTAGCGGAATCGGATGAAGAAACTCACCAACTGCAGTCTCCGCATTCTGTTCCGGTCTACACCAACGTGCGATGCACTGCGTTCCGCGGGTCAATGTGGTTCTTTAGCAACGACATTCCATATACCGGCAGCATTAGATACCTCATCGACAGCGATGGTCGCATCCTTTATGGTCACGGGTGTCGAGCCGAAAAGGAGGATCGCTGGCGTTGGCAGCTTGGAGAGTATGGGATGATCCAGTTTCGTTACACTGCCGAGGATGGCAGCGTTGCTGGTGTCGATACGAGTAGCGATCTGCCCGGAATTAATTACCGTCATTTCGACTGGTCCATGGATCCTTGGCCATGGTGGACGATCAGGTTTAGTCTTGTGTATCCTATTCTTTTCTTTGGCTGCTTACCTGCAGTTCGGCTGATTCGAACCATAAAAGGCCGAATCGGGTAAGGACCGCCCTGCGGCGCGCCTTCGTTCGTCGGCTGCAACACGCCCTCGACCATCACGCCCGCTCGCAGCCGTCTTGGACGGTTCGTTAGGAGCTACCGCTCCGCCGACCTAACGACGACTGCGCTGAGTTCCACGCTTGTCGGCAATCGAAAAAAGGCCGATCAATCGCAGCAGACGCACATCGTGAACCTTGCGGCTCACTCGATTCATGAGGACGTCATGTTGGACTCGGTCGGGAGAAACTCCGCGTGAATGGCACCTCACAACGTGGCCATGGCACGGCACAATCTGGCTTCTGCACTTTATTGATGCAAATCGCGTTGTGCCCGCGTTGCCTGAGAACGCACTCGAAGGGCTGACGCCCAGCCACTCGCCTGAAAGTTGCGAAAATACTCCACGGCTGCTTTCATCCTCTAAACCGATATCCCCCGCTAGGCAACCAGCACACATGAGTCAGCTTTAACCTGCAACAACCAACCCGTCACCTTGCAGGAAATCCGCTGACGCTGCGGTTTGATAGCATGGGCATGCATGAATTCGTATGATGCTGATGCTGCTCTACCCCTACCGCGAGAATCTGCGAAATGAAACCCACTCTCCGTTCAGCATTCTGCTTCGCATCCATAGTGTTAAACTTGTGGCTGCCCACTGCTTTTGCTCAGAAACACATACGTTTTGACCACGACGTCCGGCCGATTCTTTCGAATCATTGCTGGAGTTGCCACGGACAGGATGAAGGTGCGCGGCAAGCAGGATTGCGACTTGATAGGCGAGATTCCGCGATTCTTCCCGGCGAAAGCGGCAGTCTTGCCATTGTGCCAGGAAGACCTGCCGAAAGTGAATTGATCAAAAGGATTCATTCACACGATCCTGAAACTCAGA
>JANOZG010000281.1:0-12588 GCA_031429275.1 Planctomycetota bacterium | reverse complement strand
GTTCCTTCCGCGCCGAGGCTGGCGTCGAACGCGACGTCTATTTATATGTCGATGACATTTCTGCAACGTATGCCGAACTCGTATCGCGAGGGGCAACCATCATCAGCCCACCGTCAAATACTCCGTACGGACTACGTGAGTTTACAATCGAAGATTTGAACGGCTTCCGATTGACGTATGGACAGTTCCGCTGAGACGCATGCCGAATCTGATTGTTGAGTCACTTGATTCGCCTCATCAAACTAATTGCCTGTGAGACATTAATCGTTGTGGTCGATCGGCTCTATCGATTCCCCGTTATCGACTTCCATCCGACATTTCGGCAGGCTTGAAATGAACAAACGCCCGTACGGTTTTGTTAGAACTCGCGGGTCAAGAATCACGACGCGGCCGGTGTCGTTGCGGTGGCGGATGAGACGACCGAAGCCTTGTTTCAGCTTAATGATCGCTTCCGGTGTCTGGAAATCGCGGAACGGATTCCCACCGCGTGATTTGATCGTTTCCAGTCGAGCTTCCAGCAATGGATGATCGGGTACGCTGAATGGCAACCGCGGGATAATCACATTCTGCAGTGCATCGCCAGGGACGTTGACGCCTTGCCAGAAACTGTCGGTGCCAAACAAGACAGCTCGCTCATCCGCGCGGAAGCGATCGAGCATCGCAGAACGCGGCAGTCCCTTGCCCTGGCAATACAGCGACAAATCATGCTGAGCCAGCCAACCAGTAAGTCGATCGGCGCAGAACTGCATCATCGAATAACTCGTGAACAGCACAAACGCGCGGCCTTGAGTGTCCAGCAGATGCCGCTGAATACGTTCGCAGCATTGCTGATTGAACCGATTCGGATCAACAGCAGGATCGACCATGTTGGTTGAAAGAATCAGTCGTGTTTGTATTTCATAGTTGAAAGGACTGCCGAGTCGAATATCGCTGCCTTCGGTGAGGCCGACGCGCGAACGGAAGAAGCTGAAATCCTTGGCACCGGTCGCCAACGTGGCACTCGCCATGATGACGGACGGGACTGCATTAAAAAGGTGTTCCCGCAAAATCGGCCCGACTTCCACAGGAGCACTCATGAGCGACAGACGCTGCTTGTAGGTGCCGGATTGCTCAACCCAATACACACAGTTTTCGATAGACTGTCGCGTCCACGATTGAATGTTATCTGCAAGACTCTTGCAGCGATCGCTGGCGGACTTCAGCTCTACCTGATTGGCTTCGGTTGTTGCAGCTTCAGAAGCTGCAGCAATCATGATGGCTAATCGGCTGAGTTCCGGAGTGAGATTGTTTGCCACATCAATCGGCCGCATCAGCCGACCGTTCTTTTTGCAAAAGCGAGATGCCCAGTCTGCTGTGTCCGCGAAATACTGTATTGCAACACTCCGAATTTTGGACGCCTGTTTCTGCGCATCCTTCAGATTGTGCGTGATCAGCAATCCGCGATTTGCCTGTTCGTTGTACAGCTTGTTCATCATGTAATCAACCTGGCCTTCGGTGACCGAAAGCCCAAGATGATCAGCCGCCACACCTTCAATCGTGTGGGCTTCGTCAAAGATGACTGTGTCGTATTCGGGCAGGATGCTGGCATCATCGCGCCGCAGCGACAGGTCCGAAAAGAACAATGCATGATTGACGATCAACAAGTCCGCGTTCCAGACGCGACGCCGCGCGGCGTAGTAGAAGCACTTGTCATGAGTCGGACATTTCTTGCGCAGGCAGTCACCATGATCGCTGAGAACTTCGTCCCAGACGTCTGGCTTCGGCTGAAACGGAAGATCCGATCGGCTGCCGTCGGTTGTCTTGTGAGCCCACTGGCGAATCTTCGCGAGTTGCTGCTGACCTTCCGGTTCAAACAGCGACTTCTGCGAAGAACGCTGCACAGTTTTGTCGAGCCGCCGCAGGCTAATGTAGTTGCCGCGTCCCTTCACAAGGACTGCTGAAAACTCGACGGGCAAAACGGATTGCAGGAACGGGATATCGTGCTGAATCAACTGTTCCTGCAAACTGATCGTGTGCGTCGAAACAATGATGCGACGCTTTTTCTTCTCAGTCCCCTGCTCTGCCTGAGCGGCAAGGATCGCGGGAATCAAATATGCAAAACTCTTGCCGACCCCCGTGCCCGCTTCTGCAACCAGATGGTGTCGCTTTTTCAATGCCGACTCAACTGCCAACGCCATTTCCAGTTGTTCCGGACGCGGCTCATAATCCTGCAGACGCCGAGCAATCACGCCCCCTGAGCCCAGAATGTCCGCAACCGATGGAATTGTGTCAGTCATGCAAGATGCCGAAACCCCGGCAGAGTTGCTGCCAGGATATGGGAAAGAACGGCGAGGCGTTGTAGGTCATGTTCACTAAATGGGCGGCGCGGATCATTTGCCTGCATCTGAATGACACCCTGACAAGTCTGACCCGGACCCGGAATCGGCATGCATAATAGCGACTGTCGACTCAGATCGCTTATCCTCGGCTTCTCGTTTGCATGTTTTCGCCAATGATCGGTCACCAGCAGGCCTTCGCATTCCAAAACAGACCGACGCATCAACGGATGACAGAGAAAAACGGCGTCACCGTCCTCCCGAGAATTCGTCGCAATTATGCGAAAACCGTCCGAAGTGTCTTCATTGATGGCAATCAGAGCGTGAGAGGCCGCAGAAAACAACTCAAGCAGCGTTTGCAGAACAAAACCGATCCGATTGGCTTCCGGTGAGTTGATGACCGCCTGAGACAGTCGAACAACATGCGAAAGTTTACGCGTTGCATCATCCCCGCTCCAGGTTGCCAGCGGAAGTTCATGCAGATCCAGCGATGCAACAACTCGTGGGCCTTCGATGCCCGGATGCTCAATCAGCTCCTCCGGACTTACAACATCACCCGTCCGCACGATCTTCCGACGAATCGATTGTTCCGTATCTGATTCTTCCGGCAGAGGCGTCATAATCTTCAGGGCATTTCCACTCAGATCATCCGATAAACCTGACGAGTCATCATTAATGTCCGGTTCATTTTCGAGGTACACAAAGGTTGCTCCCCCGAATTCCAGAATGTCGCGGTGCCTCAGACGTTTGCTGCTCTTAATACGAATTCCATTGACCAGCGTGCCGTTGCGACTGTCGAGATCTTTCACCACCGTGTGTGTCTCATAACATTCAATCGCCGCATGCGACTTACTCGCTGCGGCGGCTGTGAGTAGCACGTCATTGCCCTCCGCACGCCCAACGCGAATTGTTCCGTTTGGCAATGGGAAAATCTGATTCGCTTTTCCTCGCACCATTTTTTGCAGAAACGGCATGACGGATGTCAACCTTTTGAAGAACGCTGGTCATATTCAAGGCAATGAAGCCCCGGTAGTTTAATCGGCGTATTGCCATGCGCTCAACAGTGCGGGCTGAAAGAAGAGTGGCCTTACTCTGCCAGTAAGATATGCCCGCTATGACTGGCACTATCGCTACGAAGCAATCTCGCGTGATACTATTTCGCCGCCCGAACGAATACGATGCATCGAAATGCAATCGCGGCGAATTCCCATTCTGAGCGATTCTATCCAACGCATCAGATTCACAAATCACCTCACAAAAACATGCGCAAACTTATTCGAGCATCAGCTGGCAGCGGAAAAACGTTTCAGCTTTCTTCGCACTTTCTGCGTCAGCTGTTTCTGGGACACGCCCCGGAGACGATTCTCGCGACCACGTTTACTCGCAAAGCGGCGGGGGAAATTCTAGGCCGCGTTTTGTTGCGACTCGCCGAGGCTGCAGTCGATACGCAGGCCGCAAAAAAACTCGGCGAGTTTCTGGAGCAACCGGATATTACGACACCCAAGGCTCGCGATTTGCTGGCCAATGTGACGCGAAACCTGCATCGTCTGCGAGTCTGTACGCTGGACAGTTTCTTTCAGCAGGTGGCTCGCAGTTTGACTCTGGAACTTGGCCTGCCACCCGGCTGGAGCATCATCGACGAACATACCGACGCCGAAATGCGAGAACAGGCAATCGATGCCGTGCTGTCGCAGCAAATCCCGGAAGACGCTCAGAACCTGATGCACATGCTGGCCAAAGGCCGCTCCAAACGCAGCGTTCGCGATCTGATCGACGATACAGTTCAGAACTTTCACGAACTCTTTCTGCTGACCGATGACGAAGCGTGGAACAAGTTGCCAAAGTATCCGCGTCTGACGAACGAACAAACAGAACAAGCGCTGCTCAATCTGAATTCCTGCGCGCTGCCAGCGGATAAGAACTACGAAAAGGCACGAGCCGCGGATGCAGAACGGTTCGCCACTTCACAGTGGGATGATTTCGTCAAGACAGGCATCGCATCAAAGGTGCTTGCTGGCGAGACCACATACTATCGGAAAGAAATCAGCGAAGAACTCATCGCGGCCTATCGTCCATTATTGAATCACGCGAAGGCCGAACTGCTCGATCGACTCGCGCAGCAGATGCGGGCGATTCGGAATCTGATCTCACGCTTTGATCGCGAATACACCCGACTGCGGTCTGATCATGGCTGGATGGGATTTGGCGACGTTACTCGTACCCTGGCAAAATCCGTCGATGCCGCCAGCGGTGAACGGATGAGCTTTCGTCTCGACAGTTCGATTCGCAATCTGCTGCTCGACGAATTTCAGGACACATCCGCCGATCAGTGGAAAATTCTGAAACGCCTGACGCAAAACCTTGACCGACACGAAAAGCACAGCTTCTTCTGCGTCGGTGATCCCAAGCAGGCTATTTATGGCTGGCGTGGTGGCGTGGCAGGAATTCTGGACGCCGTGCCGGATGCTGTGCATGGCATCATCGACACGCCGATGGACAAGAGCCGACGCTCAGCACCTGCCGTCATGGATGCTGTGAATCAGATCTTTCAGCACATCAACCATCACTCGAATCTGGAAGAATATCACGTCCCGGTTGTAGATTGGTCCGGTAAATTTCCCGAGCATTCGACAGCCAACGAAAAGATGCCGGGGTACGTCTGCTTTCGATCGTCACCGGTCATGGAAGGCGACACGGCCGACGAACGACGCGGCCCGTGGCATCGCTGGGTTGCCGAACAGATCCGCGACCTGCACCTGAAAACCCCTGGCGCAACGATTGGCGTTTTAACGCGAACCAACAGCGCAGTGGCAAGAATCGTGCATGAACTCTCTCAGCTGAACGTACCCGCCAGCGAAGAAGGCGGTACGCCACCAACCGACAGCGCGGCCGTGCTGGCAATGCTGTCGCTACTGCAACTCACGTCACATCCCGGCTGCCAGGTATCGCGATATCACGTCGCCGCGTCGCCACTGGGCACAGTCACGGGACTGCTCGACTGGAAGAATGCAGAACAATCAGAAACCGTCGCGGCGAACCTGCGGAGTCGTCTCATGGATGAAGGCTACGGCAGAACATTGCAGACTCTGTCCGAAGCCATCCGCGAGTTTTGTACAGCTCGCGACCGATTGCGATTACAGCAGATCGTTGCGCAGGGATGGCAGTTTGACCAAACAGGTTCGCTGAATCCCTGCGATTTTGTGCGCCTGCTGGAGAACAGCAAGTTCCAGAAGTCCGAACCCGCACCCGTGCGTGTGATGACGATTCATCAAAGCAAAGGCCTGGAGTTTGATGTGGTCGTCCTTCCCGATCTGGACGTGCCCATCTTCAAAGCTCCGGAAGCCGCATTCACCGGTCCGAGCGCCGGCGAAGTTCCGGATCGCGTTTGTGTCTGGAGCAACAAAGCCTTGTGGCCCATGCTGCCGGAAGGACTGCAAGAAGCGTTTCGCGACACCGTCGCACGGCAGATCGCTGACAACTTGTCGGTGTTCTACGTCGCCGTCACACGAGCAGCGTATTCGATGCACATGCTGACAAAACCCATCACCAGCAAGCAGCCGCCAAAGACCTTCGCAGGTCTGTTGCTGGCGTCACTGACCGATCAGTCGCAGGCCGAAGCGTCAGTAATGCTTTATGAAACCGGTGATCCGGACTGGTATAAATCAGTGCCGGAAATGACACAGATCGGGGCTGAAGAGCGGCCGAAGAAATCACACATTGTGCCACTCGTTCGATTGGCCCCGATGCCCGATGGTCGCCGTCGCGGCCTGAAACGCCGCGCTCCATCGCGACACGATGAGACGCGATTGTATCTGCCAGCAGTCACATCATTGATCGCTCGCCGCGAAACGATGCCAACCACAACAGATGTGGCCGAAGCCGGTGGCCGAACAATCGTCGACCCGAAAACACGCGGGACGTTAATGCACGCATGGTTTGAATGCATCGAATGGCTCGACGACACAACTTCAAGACCGGACGGATCTCTGCTCCGCTCCATCGCCGCAAAACTGACCGTGCCGGATGCAGCCGTCGAACGCCTACTTCCCGGTTTCTATGCCGCGATACAGCAACCAGAAACTCGCCGCGTGTTCCAGCGCGATGCGATCAGTTCTGTGGAATCATTCGCAGCCTTTCACAATGCAATCGATTCAGGCAATGCCACCACAAAAGTCGAACGGGAACGCACGTTTGCCCTGCTGCATAAGAATGAACTCGTCCTTGGATCCATCGACCGCCTGGTTTTGCTCATGCAGAATGGACGGCCAATCGCGGCTGATATCATAGACTTCAAGACCGACCGTTTCGCCGGAGACCGCAGTCGCTGGATCGAAGCCCGCCGTCTGCACTACGGACCGCAACTGGAAGAATACCGCTTCGCCGTATCGCAATGCTTCGGCGTCCCGATTCAGCACATTGGCACGCGGTTGCTGCTGATCGAAGCGGACGCCGTAATTTCAACGCCTTGAAGATCCGCTACTTCCGATCAATCTCCAGCACTGCGTGCAAACCGTCTTCCAGAAACGTCAACAGCACGCGAATCTCACTGAACGAATTCAGCATTTCCAGTGAGCCACCGTTTTTGGCATCCGGTGTCGGCTGCTGCGGATGATCGGCGTTGCCATGCACATCGCACACAACATTCCCGTCGTTCGTCCGCACATAATGCCCGCCGCACGGACAGCGATGAATGCCACCATAGATCCACGCTGCCGATCCTGCCAATTGCTTGGGCGTCACTTCGCCGTTGTCATGATGCGAACTCGCTGCAACCCGCGCGGCGCTGGTCAGCGGGCCAATGTTGTCGAGACATGCATTGCGAGCCGCTTCGTCCCAGCTGAGTCGCATCGACGGCATGATGTGATTCCACTGCTGACGATGAATGGTCACCTGCGCGTGGGCCGGTGAAGCGGAACTATTCTGCTGTGCAGGGTTGGCTGCGTTAGCAGCATTTTCGTTCGCGATGAGTTCCAGCGTCTGCAGCTTGCTGGCGATGCAGACACTTTCGCCAATGCGAGCGTAGAAAAATCGCCACTTGAACGGGCCCAGTGACAACACAAAGGACCGAACTTTCGTCTCGCCAACCTGGACGGTGTAGAAATCCTTCTTGAATGCAAACCAGCCAATATCCGTGTGTGTTCGAGCCTCAATTGCGGTGCCTTCGTCCAGCTTCTCAAGAAACGCATCAACAACGGCAACATCGTCAATAGCGACGTCAAAGTAAACGGGAGCCGTCAGCGAAGCGACCGCCATTCCGATGAAAAGGGTTTCACGCCCAAACATGCCAGTTGCGCCACGGCTGCCAAAGATCTCCGGCAGGATCGATGTCATCTGCACATCAAAGGTTGGATCGTTGTCACAGACGTGCAGCCCGATACGGTTGCCGAGTCCCTTCGCGACGAGCGTGTAAAGATCACCTTCCTGAATGCGCCCGCCCATCACGGAATTCAGCCCGAACGGATCACGACTGCGCATTGCTGCTTGTTGCGAGAAGTTGTCGTCAAACGCTTCCAGATTCTGTTTGATCCGACCGTCATTGCGAGTGAACAGCTCCATGATCGCAGCATCGTCGAGCCCCCGGCGAAGCAACCGTACCGAACCATCGGTCATCAGTACCAGACCGCCGTTCTGAAATCGCTCTTCGAGAGCCGTTCGCATCTTCGCGAGATCCGGCATCAGGTCACCGGGCTTGGTCCAGATCGTTTCAAATTCGGATGACGCATCCATCGCCATCGCTGTGTTCGAGGTGCCATCCGTCACGTCCCGCATGGAGACCTTTCCACCGTTCGGTTCAAACAGCATGTCTTTGCCCATCACTGTCTGATACGTCGTCATCCCAGGCTTTAACGATTTGACACCCGGCGATTTGAAGACTTGTGGCATCCGTTCGATCAACGTTTTGTTGTGCTCGCTGTCCCAGGGTTCGTCCAGATGAAATTCGCTGTAGAGAGCAGCGTTCTCCAGATACGGCAACAAATGAACTCGCCAACTCAGCAACGGGCGACCACTTTCACTCTTGCTATACGCCGGAAACTGGTTGTGGGTGTCATGGTAATTGAGCATCGCCAGACCGATCTGCTTCAGATGATTCCGGCTGATATCCATCAACGCAGCAACTGGTTCATCCTTCGGCTTCTCACGCGCGGTCTCAGGTGGCGGCTGCCATCCGGATTGTTCCAGCAATCGTTGTTTGGCGATCGCAAAATTCACCGACATAATTGCGTCGCTTGTCACGTTCCCCGACAACCGCTGCGGTTCGCCACCCAGTGCCATCGCCATCGATTGATACATCGAATTGTTGATCAGCGGCAAGACAATCGTTTCCAGTCGGTAACGTTCCGGCGTCGCCTGGACTCGAACTGCGATCGGATCAAAAAACGTCCGCCAGTATTGGCTGTATTCGGTTACAAACTGCTTGTACGCATCAGCTTCAGTCGCCGTCACGGTTGTTTCCGGAATCTCACAACACGGCACCAACGCCTCCGCATGCCCATGATGCGAACACACGCCTTTACCCTTCGACAATGAATATTCTCCACCGCACGGACACTTCAACGCACCCTTGTTGAAACCATTCGGCAGGCAATTCGCGCCTTCCAGATCTTTTAGCGATTCCGGCCCGTGACCTTGCTCAATCTCATACATCGCTGCCGCGTGACTCATCATGCGAAGATTGTTGAAACACTTCAGTCGCCGTAGCTCTGTAAGTTTCACTTCCGGGCCAACGAGTCGCCGGATAAACGGATCGGACAGATAAATCAAACCATCTTCTTCCGGTGCATCGGCTGGCATCAGAGTGCGCACATACGCAAATTCTTCTGACTGTCCCAGGCTTCTCTGTGATTTGTCGGATTCCTTGCTCATCAGTTTCAGAACGCGCAGAAACGCCTTTCGGGAATTGCTGCGGACATGCAGACCCTTTTCCGGATACGCCGAAAACACATGCACTTCGCGATTTGACGATGTCAGATGCACGAACGGAACGCCTTCCCACGTTTCTTCCGTGCGGCTGACATTCGCCACCGCCTTTTCAGCCGCCTCGAGATACGCATTCATCTGAGTCTGAAACACCAGATCCTGCTCGAACCGAAACAGCAACGTCACGTCACTGCCTTCATTGACGAACGGATCACTGCCGGTGATCGCGATCTCTTTCACGACGAGATCATAAAACGGCCGAGCGAGCGGATTCGTTTCGACGGCCAGTTGCTGCCGAAGTCTCTGCTCCGTATCCCGAGCGAACGCCTGCTGGCCGGATTGAGTATAAAGATGTTTCGCGAACAAATTACCGCCGTCGATGACGTCCAGCATGCGACTCACGGATTTGAAGCCGATGTAGTATTGATCCGCCGGGACATAATTCGTCAGCACGGAAAACTTCGGCTGCTGACCATTCAACATTTCATGCCACGGATGGCTACTTACCGTCGGCCCTGTGAGTGTCGAAACCTCAATCGTCGGCTCCGCGTTGTCTGATCCATCAGGCCGATTGACACTCGAACCCGGCCGCATGGCATCGAGTTGCAGACTTTCCTGCACGGCGAGCGAGCCGGAAAAAAGGTTGAACAGATCAACATTCTCGCGACGTTCGGCCGCTATTTGTTGACGAGTCGGATCTTGCAATCTCAGCAATTCGGTCGCATCAATTCCCTCGCGTTGTCCCAGCTTCAGAGCGACATATTGCAGGAAGACGTCCTTCGGATACATCTTCAGCTGCGCCTGTGCTTCTTCGAAGGTCCAAAGACCCCCGGACATTGGTGCTGCGGGTTCACGATCCTGAGCGAATGCCGTTGTCGACGCGATTCCCATAAGCAGCAGCACTCGAATACTTATTGAGCTAAGGCGATTGGTCATGAGAACGATCTCCTGAAATACGTGCAAATTCACTCCCGAACTCAGCAACACGGTTGAAATCCCGTCGACGGAGCGACGGGTGTACCGTACACCCGTCGCTCCGCCGACGGGATTGGATTTCACTTTCGTCAGCCGATGTCATTCGAACAGCTCCGCAACCACGATACTTTTTCCTGACGGGTTCTAAAAATTGTGGGCCTACGCGACTTATCAGCCACTTGTCCCACCCTACGATTAGAGCACCATTCCGCTCAAAGTAAGAATCCCGCCACAACACCGATGCCGCCCGCATCCCTGGACGGTAAACTGTGTCCTCCAGATTGTGAAGTGCAGAACCCTAGAGATTCCCCCGGATTAACTCATGTCGTTCAAGTGTGTTTATGATTTTGATGTCGTCGTCGTCGGTGCAGGTCATGCCGGAACCGAAGCCGCTCTGGCCGCCGCGCGGCTTGGCGCAAAGACCGCGCTGCTGACGATGAACTGCGATACCGTTGGCCAGATGAGCTGCAATCCGGCGATCGGCGGAGTCGCCAAAGGCCAGATCGTCCGAGAAATTGATGCGATCGGCGGCGAAATGGGGCGAGTCATCGACGCCACCGGAATTCACTTCCGCATGCTCAACAGCGGCAAAGGCCCGGCCATGCATAGTCCGCGCGCTCAGGCGGACAAAAAAGCGTATCAGTTCGAAATGAAGCATCGCGTTGAGTTGCAGGAAAACCTGACGCTCTGTCAGGAAACCGTTGAATCCATCGAAACGCACGACGGCAAAGTGACCGGCATCCGCGTCACGGGCGATGCGTTCTATCGAGCCCGCGCGGTGATTCTGACGACCGGCACGTTTCTCAAAGCAATCATGCACACAGGCGAATCGAAGGCCGAAGGTGGTCGAGCCGGCGACAAGTCATCACACAGCGTCTCCGGCGCATTGACCTCGCTGGGTTTCGAACTTCGACGATTCAAGACGGGTACACCTGCGCGGCTCAATGGGCGCACGATCGATTATTCTCGCTGCGAGATTCAACCCGGTGACGAAACGCCGGAACCATTTTCGTTTATGAACGACAAGATTGAGCAGTCGCAGATTCACTGCTATCTCACCAGCACGACTCACGAGATCCACGAAATCATTCGCGCCAACCTGCACCGCGCGCCGATGTATTCAGGACAGATTCAATCCACCGGGCCACGTTACTGTCCATCGATCGAAGACAAAGTTGTGCGGTTTGCCGACAAGACGTCGCATCAGATTTTTCTGGAACCCGAAGGTCGCAACACGCAGGAAGTCTACGTCAACGGCATCTCTACCAGTCTGCCGCGCGACGTGCAGGACGAGATCGTAAAACGCATTCCGGGCTGCGAAAACGCCCAGATTATGCGCTACGGTTACGCCGTCGAATACGACTTCGCGCCGCCAACGCAGTTGTATCCGACTCTGGAGACGCGACTGGTTGAAGGTCTGTATTTCGCTGGTCAGATCAACGGCACAACCGGCTATGAAGAAGCCGGGGGGCAGGGCTTGCTGGCAGGACTCAACGCGGGCTTGAAGGTGCAAGGCAAAGGACCGTTTGTGCTCGACCGCAGCCAGGCGTATCTCGGCGTTCTGATTGATGATCTCGTCACGAAAGGCGTCGATGAGCCCTATCGCATGTTCACGTCCCGGGCCGAATATCGTCTACTATTGCGACAGGACAATGCTGATCGTCGACTGACGCCGCTGGGCATCAAAATCGGCAGCGTCTGCGCCGCACGAGCCGAACGATTCCGCGTCTATGAAGAAGAACTGCAACGTGGTTACGAAGCGATGTCGAAACTCCGATCGCTCGGAGCGACGCTGGAAGAACACCTTCGTCGCAACACGATCACGTGGGACGAAGTCTATCAGCAGTTCCCGCAAGTTGCGGAAATGAACCTCTCTGCCAACACGCGACGGCAGATGATCATCGAAGCTCAATACGCCGGTTACGTCCGTCGCCAGGAGACCGATATTGCACGACTTCAGAAAGTCGATTCGGTCAACATCCCGCCGGTCTTCGATTTCCTCGCCGTGCCGCAACTGCGTCACGAAGCCAAAGAAAAACTCAGCCGCCTCCGCCCGACAACCGTCGGCCAGGCCAGCCGAGTCAGCGGCATCACGCCTGCGGATATCGCGATCCTGATGTTCTATTTGAAGCCAGCGAGTAGCTGATTTATCCTGCTTGCATTCTGCCGATTTAATTCCCCGATTACTTATTCATAAAGCTGCACACTGACTCTTGACGCGATCATAGCTCGTTCCATGGGGCTGGCTGATCCGGAAGAACACAGGTGAATTCACCTGTTGGTGACAGGTACATTTGGCTTCGTAGTTATTCCAGCGTCTGGATAATCTGTTCGATCTGAGCATCGGTAAGTTTCTTCCGCGTGCGGCTTAACATTTCGC
>JANOZG010000280.1:0-3219 GCA_031429275.1 Planctomycetota bacterium | reverse complement strand
GAATCGCGATTGGCGAAAAGCATCTCGTGGTCGGTGAAGATCAGCAAAATGGGCGTCTACTGTGTTTCGGATAAAACGCTGTGGTGCGCGGACACTCAAATAGCTGTTGGTTCTGAGCACGTCTGGGTGTCCGCCATACTCGTGGGTTTGCTGACGGGGTACGATTGATCATCGCAACAAAGTGTTTTGGGCAGAAAAATATTGGGCATAAAGATGGCCGCCATTTTTCTGCCCCAAAAGTCCTTGATTCTGAATCGCTGTATTCACTATGCGCACTTGCGGATCGCTGAGCCTGGGCTGTGCGACAAATAGCAAGTCGTTCGATTTCTCAAGGATTTGATGACGTCATTTCGGTTCCGAGGGAAACATCAATTTCCGGACCACCCCGTCTGCCGAGCCTGCTTTCAATGGCGATGACGTGGACTTAACCAATCCATTCATGTCAGGACCGTTTTGTGGCTTTTTGTGCTTTTTGTGGCTAGAAAACAAGTCATACGCAATCGTAGTTTTGCTAGCCACGAAAAACACGAAGAGACACGAAAAAAATCGCAGCACCATTATCGCAAGTTCGGACATTGGCGATTCAGGCTGAGCCTATACTCCAACAAACGGCCATGGATCAGAACAAAACTCATGCAAGTACTGTATGGCCTCTTTGCGATTTGTCGCAGACGATAGGGGCGTAGTTCCAATTCAACATCTGCCGGAAGATTAGCGGCGAACTGCACGTTCCGACATCAACACCAGAATACACAGTGTCGCATGTTTCGTGGTCCGTGTTAGATCACTTTGAAGATGCGTTGCAGAGCTTCCTCAACGTTCTGCCGACTGTTAAATGCACTCAGGCGAAAATAGCCTTCACCTGCCGCACCGAAACCGCTTCCAGGCGTTCCGACAACATGAGCTTTGCTCAACAGAAGATCAAAGAAGTCCCAGCTGGACAGATTGTTTGGCGTTTGTAACCAGACGTACGGTGCGTTAACACCGCCGAAGACTTTGATGCCGACTTTACTAAGACCTTCACGCAGCAATTTTGCGTTTGTCATGTAGAAATCGATCAAGCCCCGCATTTGAACCTGGCCTTCCGGTGAATAGGCCGCTGCCGCACCCTTCTGGACAACATACGAAGCACCGTTGAACTTTGTCGACTGTCGACGATTCCACAGTTGATGCAGTGAAACCTTTTCACCCGATGATGTCGTACCCATGAGTTGTTTTGGCACAACGGTCAGACCGCAACGTACGCCCGTAAAGCCAATACTCTTGCTGAAACTGCGAAACTCAATTGCGACATCCTTTGCACCTTCAATTTCGTAGATGCTGTGCGGGATTGTGGGATCCGAAATAAACGCTTCATAGGCAGCGTCGAAGAGAATTAATGCGTTGTTGGCTCGTGCGTAGTCGACCCACCGTCTGAGTGTTTCTTTGGACGCCACTGTGCCCGTGGGATTATTTGGATAACACAGATAGATCAAATCTACAGGAACCGAAGGTAACTCAGGAACAAAATTATTTGCTTCATTACCTGGCAAATAGACGAGCCCTTCGAAGCGTCCACTTGCGTCTGCCGGACCGGTGTGACCAGCCATCACGTTTGTGTCGACGTAAACAGGGTAAACAGGGTCTGAAATTGCGATGCGATTACTGGCACCCAGGATGTCCAGAATGTTGCCCGAGTCACATTTTGAACCATCGGAGATGAAAATCTCATCAGCGGAAATATCGATCCCTCGTGATGCAAAGTCGTGTTGAGCGATCGGTTCGCGAAGAAACGCATAACCCTGTTCCGGGCCGTAGCCCTTGAATGATTCACGATTCGACATGTCATCAACAGCGTCATGCATCGCTTTGATGATCGCGGGCGGCAGAGGTTCAGTAACGTCACCAATTCCCAGACGAATAATTTTGGCCGAAGGATTCGCCTGCGAAAATGCCGTGACACGACGTCCGATTTCCGGAAACAAATATCCAGCTTTGAGTTTAAGAAAATTCTCGTTCACCTGAACCATGAGATCATCCGCCTGATTGAAAATCGAAGTCGTTGATTGCTGAGGTTTGAACGCCAGCGAAGCGGCACCCCAAATGAGACCTGAACGTTTAACCCGTGGCCGAAAGGCCAGGCCAAGTGAAAACCTGGCCGTTCAGCCACGGGTTAAACGACTTGATCCTCAGACCGCGAGTTTCATTAGTTCACAAGACGCGAGTTGTGACAAGTCAACGATCGTTTTTCAATGCCGCCAGCATCAGGAAAGCAGCGCGGCGATCTCTTTACCGCCATCGACAACTTTCAGCGGCCGCCCCTGGGGACTCATATTCTCATGGTCCGCGTTAACATTTAGTGCCTTGCAAATCGTTCGCAGCAGATCTGGCACCGCAACCGCGTTTTCGGCGACTTCAGTCCCATCCGGCGAACTTGCTCCATAAACCTGACCACCGCGAATACCGGATCCAGCCATCATCATGCTAAAGACGCGAGGATAGTGGTCGCGACCTTCACGAGGATTAATCTTCGGCGTGCGACCGAATTCACCCATCCAGACAACCAGCGTGTCCTTGAGCATGCCACGATCTTTGAGATCCTTTAACAGTGCCGCCGTAGCGGGATCGACTTCGCCTGCGTTCCGAGCACACGCTTCGAAGTTATCCTGATGCGTATCCCAGTTCCCGGACCGGACCTCAACAAACGAGACACCTTTTTCAACCAGCCGTCGAGCGAGCAAACAGCCGCGACCGAAATTTGAATCTCCATATTCACTGCGGAGTGCCTGCGGTTCTGACGAAATATCAAAGGCGTTCATCTCGGGCGTCAGCACAAGTCGAGAAGCTTTTGCATAGAGAGACTTGTGGGTTTCCGCGAGTTGGGCTGATTCCGTCTGTGCGAATTCGGCGGTTAACTTAGACAGCAGTTCTGTCCGACGATCAAATCGATCTTTCGAAACGCTGATCGCAGCATTGTCCGGCAGTTGTCCCGGTCGTCCCACCACGAACGGTTCGTAATCCATCCCCAGAAACCCCGCCCCCTGAGTCGCGCCAATGGAAACGAAGGAGGGCAGTTGCGACTCGACTCGACCGATCTGCTGAGCGATGCACGATCCAAATGCGGGATGTTTGACGCTTCCAGCCGGAACATACCCTGTATGCATCTGGTAAGTCGCGCGCGGATGGCTGCCTTCCTTATTCGTCATGGAGCGAACTATCGCAATATCGGCCATCATCTTT
>JANOZG010000279.1:0-8482 GCA_031429275.1 Planctomycetota bacterium | reverse complement strand
ACGGGTGTACAGTACACCCGTCGCTCCGCCGACGGGATCTTCACGTGTCCCAAAACAGAATCATGCTTCGTGGGAATCACGAATTCGATCCGTAAAGCCAAGCCTGCCACGCCGCGATTTTTATTGCGTTCGCGATTGGTTAGAGTGCCGTCAGCGATTCGCGGAATTCCATTTTCGAAAGTCATTCTTTACCAATGAGTTCACGTAACAGTATCCGACGACTCATCGTCATCAACGTCGTCGGGTTAACGCACGAAATGATCGGCGATAACACGCCGAACATTCGACGTCTGATCGACACGGGATTTGCGCGGCCGATGTCTACAGTGTTGCCGGCGGTCACGTGTTCAGTGCAAGCGACGCTTTTAACGGGCCTCATGCCAGCCCAGCATGGGATTGTGGCGAATGGATGGTACTTTCGCGACCTCGCGGAAGTCATGTTCTGGAAGCAGTCGAATCATCTGATTCAGGGTGAAGGTGTTTTTCAGACCGCGAAGCAGCGCGAACCCTCACACACCACGGCGAAAATGTTCTGGTGGTATAACATGTACGCCGATGTGCAGTGGTCCGTGACGCCTCGACCGTCGTATCCGGCAGACGGCCGCAAGGTGATGGACATTTACAGTGAGCCGCCGGAATTTCGCAACGAGCTGCAAAGCAAGTTTGGACGATTTCCACTGTTCAACTTCTGGGGACCCACTGCCGACATTAAAAGCTCCGCATGGATTGCAGATGCCAGCATCGAAGTGTTTCGTAAATGTCAGCCTTCAATGCTGCTCGTCTATTTGCCGCACCTCGACTATAACCTGCAGCGGCTGGGGCCGAATGATCCACGTATCGTGGAAGACATTCGGCTGGTCGATCATGAAGCAGGCAAACTGATTGATGCGGCGCATGAGGCAGACGCAGACATTGTGGTGTTGTCGGAATATGGCATCACAGAAGTCAACCAACCAATTCACATTAACCGCGCGCTGCGAGATGCCGGATATCTGCGAGTCCGCATGGAACCACTTGGCTGGGAGACGCTCGATTGCGGCGCGTCGAAAGCGTTTGCTGTGGCTGATCATCAAGTGGCGCATGTGTACGTACAGCGGGCTGACGATGTTCCGAAAGTGAAATTGCTGCTGGAGCGTCTGAATGGAGTTGAACGAGTCCTCGACCGCGCAGCACAGCGTGAGGCCGGGATTGATCACGAGCGCAGCGGCGAACTGGTTTGCATCAGTGCTCGCAACGCATGGTTCACGTATTACTTCTGGCAGGACGACCGGCTGGCTCCGGATTACGCTTGCACTGTTGATATTCACCGGAAGCCAGGTTATGACCCTGTGGAATTATTTGTTGATCCGACAATCCGGTTTCCCAAGCTCCGTGTCGCCAATCGGCTCGCACGAAAGTTGCTGGGATTCCGTTATTACATGGATCTGATCGGTCTGGATGCTGGAATTGTGCGGGGCAGTCACGGTCGTCTGCCGGACGCAAATCGGCTCGCAGAAGACGGTCCGGTGCTGATTTGTTCCTCGAAACGGGTGGAACGTGACGAATTGCACGCTACGGACGTCCGAAATTTGATGCTGAATCTGCAATTTGGCAGTTGACGCTGGAGGCTCAGCCAACTTCCCGCCAAAATTCTGCGTACACTGCAGCGACGGGCGATCAGTTCGCAAACGAATCAGGCGATTGACATCCCCCGCTCTCCCTGAATTGGCAACGCTGGACAGTGGATCGACTCGGTCGAGTTGTCTGCCACTTAAGAACAGTTGAGTTACAAGAGGACAAACCGAAATGGCTGGCCCGCAAAAGAATGACCCAAAGAAGCCGAACCCCAAGAACGCTCCCGCTCCACAGGAACAAGAACCGGATGTTGAACAGGTTCTCTTCCAGGGTCCCCTGTTTGATCGGGAATGCAATCTAAAGGCCAACGCCAAGCTGGTGCAGGTCGCTTTGGTTCCAGTCAAACAGATGATTTCTGATGCACTTGCGCGGCGAGCTCACACGATTCTGCTGGAACCTCGCGAAGGCCGCGTTGCCATACGATTCGTTATTGATGGTGTGCCTTATCCTGCTGCGGCAATCCCCGGTCAAAAGGGAGCAGCCATGGTACAGATGATTAAGCTGCTGGCTGGTCTGGATATCAATCAGCGCCGGGAGGTGCAGACCGGTGGGATGAAGGCCGAATTCGAGAAGATCCCCTATCAGCTGATGATCGAATCGACACCTGTCGGCGGACAGGCTGAGAAGATTCGCATCAAAGTGGACAACCGAAAAGTTGTCCGTCAGAAGCCACAGGAAATCGGATTCCCCGATCATCTGAAAGCCAAGATCAGAGAATTCACGGAACATCGCAGTGGAGTCGTTTTGATTTGCGGGCCGCCCGATACTGGTGTCACGACGTTGGCGACAGCGGTCATCCACAGCGTCGATCCGTACCTGTATTCGGTTTACAATCTGGCATGGAAGAACACACGTGAACTGATTAACGTCGCAGCATTCACGCCTGAGCCTGGCCATGACCTTGAGATTTCGCTCGACCGAATTATTCGCCGCGAAGCAGACGTCATCTACATGGATCCGCTCATTTCACCGCAGGATACTCAGACGGTTTTTCAGTATGCAGATCGATTGTCGTTCATCGCCGAGATTCCAGCGAACACGCCAGCAGAAGCCATGCGGAAACTCATCGAATGGGTCGGCGTTGACGATGTTATCAAACACCTGCGCTGCATCGTGACGCAGAAACTGATTCGCAAACTGTGCGACGACTGCAAGCAGGCGTTCCGTCCCAACCCGTTGCTTCTGAAAAAACTGGGGTTACCCCCGGAAACATCTGTGCTCTATCGGGCTCCGTTGCCTCCACCGCCGGATGACCCAAAAGCTCAGACAATTGAAGAATTGTGTGCGGACTGTGATGGCGTTCCGTATCACGGTCGCGTTGCGGCATTTGAAATGTTCGAAATGACCGACGCGATGAAGGAAGTCATCGCGAACGGTGCTTCGCCCGATGCCATTCGCCAGCAGATGATGGCCGATGGTCAGACAACTCTCCAAAAAGACGCCATTCGCCTGGTGGCGGAAGGTAAGACGTCGCTCGAAGAAGTCCAGAGAACGTTCAATCCTGGCGGCCCAAAGAAAGCCCCGGCAAAAGCTCGACCGAGACCGCCGGGGAAATAATTTCCCTGGGCTATGGTCGTTCAGCGGCTATGGTCGTTCAGTTCGCATAACCGCAGCGAGCCCACTTCGACATGATGGCTCGCTGCGTTGCTTGCAGCGTTACTTGTTAGAGTCTTACTACAAATCATGTGCGCACGGTGCTCGCATCTTTAGGGAAGCGAACAACGTGAGAGGTTAATGTCAACGAGCCGGGAGGCTCCTTTGGGCCAAGAGATCTCAGCCCTTGTTCGGTGAATAGTCCGTCGTTGTCATGTAGACGGATTCAACCTTTTCGACCAGTTTGCCATCGCGCTGAGTTTCCTCGGCGACTTGCTTCCAGACTGGATCTTCGCGAAATGCTTTCCATGACGCATCTGCAGCGGCCTTGTCTTTGTGAGCGATCACGTAGATGAGTGTATTCGGCTTGTCGACCGGCACCCAGTACATAATGTTTTTCATGCCGTGCTTTTCGAATAGAGCCAGTGTGTGATTCCGGAAGCGTGCGTTCAGTGCGTCCAGTTTTCCATCAGGCGTGTAGTAGGTTCGAAGTTCGTACAACATTGAAGCATCCTTAGCATCTGCGTTCTTTTCGTCAGCGAAACTCGACTGAATTGCGTCGATGTTTGAAACAGCAAAAGTCGCGGCAACTCCGCAGGCAATACCACACCAGAATTGAATTCGGTTCATAACAAATCCTTAGACTAGATTTTAAATGTGCAACGTGCCGCCAAAGTCTACTCAGGCGAACGCCAGAAACAAATGCACCGCACCCAATTGAGTTGAGCCTGTGGCGCTTGCCGATCATTTGCATTGAATTCGGCTAGCGCCTCAGGCTCACAATGCACTACCGCTGAAACAGAACAGAATCCAGATTCATCAATCCGCCTGCTCGATTGGGATGCACGAAGCGAATGATGACGTCATGGCGGCCGGCTGTTTTCATGAGCTCGACCCTGCGTTCGTAAAACTGTTCCCATTGGCCGTTAACCTCTACGTCAGTTGTGGCGAGCAATTCGCCATCCGGCTCATCGAGTCGCACTTCGATCTGACCGCCGGAACCAGCGGAGGCAATTCGCAGTGTGACGCTGCTGACTTCCTCCATGGCGATGTTGCGGAATCGCAGGAAGTGGCCGTGATTGATTGCTCCGATGAACTTACCGCCTCTCGCGTTTCCGGAACCCAGCACCTGAGGCCCTTGAATATCATCTGCTGTTTCCGCTTCGACTGTTCGCTGCCGCAGCAACAGCATGCTTGATGCGGACAAGGGTGGAATCACTCCCGCGCCACGATCTGCATAGGTCGCTTCCAGACGATAATACCCCGGGGTTTCCACTTCCTTCGAATCAACCGGAATTTCTGCCACAAACCCGCTGAAGACACGCACCAGTCCGGATGGCTTCAGGCTGTAAATCCAACTCACCATGTCGCGCACTTCATCGGCCGTGTGATGTGAATGCGGAATCATCGGGATCTTGCCCCAGGCTCCCGTGGAACCTTTCATCACACGTTCGATGGATGCTTCGACCGCGCCTTCTTTGTCACGATATTTATTGGCAATGTCGAGCAACGGCGGACCGACGCGTTTCTGATCGACCGCATGACAGTTGAAACAGTCGCTGGACTTCATACGTCGCAGCCCAAGCGGTCCGTCATCTTTCACGACCGCAGCTGCATCCGCCGATGGCAGCGGCCCGTCTTTGAAAACGGCGTTCACACTCACGCGACCCGGTGAATCAGGATCGATTGCAGGCACATTGTTTTCATCCATTTCATAGTCGTCGTTTGTGCCGTCTTCGGCATCCTTCACAAACAGCTCATAGTGAATTGGTTTTTCGGCATCAAAGAAATCACCAGCAAGCGGCTTTGTGAATCGAATCACCGGACGTTCATTTCCCACGACGGCGGCAATTGCCGCTGAGCCGCTGGCCCCGTGTGAATCTGTGACGACCAGCTTCAGATTGTAGATGCCTGGTTCTGCGATCGTAATCTGCGCGTTTGGGTCGGTGGAAACGATCTTCGGGGCGGACTGCTGATCCGCCGTATTGATCAGACGCCATTCATACTTCAACTCATCCTTCGCGTCTTTATCAAAGGTGCCTTCGCTGGACACAGCAACCGTCAGCGGTTCCTTGCCGATGTTGTTTTCAACAGAAGCCACGACCACAGGAGTTCGGTTGCCTCGAACATAGTCGATGCGAATGAGTCGCGTATCGGCATTCACGCCCCACGTTTCACCGTACTCAATCACATAAAGAGCGCCTTCAGGGCCGAATGCCATGTCAATTGGTCGGACGAATTTATGTTCCGGCATAAACGGTTCGATGCCAGCCAGATCGTTATTTTCATCCAGATACACAGCCTTGATCCAGTGTCGCGACCACTCATACACGAACACCGCGCGATCGAACTCCTTTGGAAATTTGACGTTCGACTGCAGCGACTCAGAATAGTGATACACTGGCCCCGCACAGGCTGTTCGGCCACCGGGTCCGTTGAGTTCCGGGAAGTCTGGCGAATCACCATAAGGATAATACAGAAACGCCGACGTCGGTGGCGGCAGCGTTTTTTCGCCCGTGTTATTGGGCGATTCGTTCCGTGGTCCAGTCACGTCATACAACGCTCCTACTTCGCC
This sequence comes from Planctomycetota bacterium, assembly GCA_031429275.1. Classification (GTDB taxonomy): domain Bacteria; phylum Planctomycetota; class Planctomycetia; order Planctomycetales; family Planctomycetaceae; genus SXXK01. Next base: position 2,700 of record JANOZG010000279.1, on the reverse strand, counting down.
TGTTTCGAAATTGACGTCGGCGTATGGCAGGTTGTTAGCGATAAAATAGGGCCAGCCAAAGTTGCCCGCAGTCCTGGCTTGATTGATTTCGTCATAACCGCGAGGGCCGCGAGGTCCATCGCCTCCAGCATCCGGGCCGACTTCTCCCCAATAAACAATTCCGGTTTCAGGATCGACCGACATGCGCCAAGGGTTGCGGCATCCCATGCAGTAAATCTCTGGTCGACCTTTGGAGCCGTCTTTTGAGAACAGGTTGCCGTCCGGAATTTCGTAAGTGCCATCCGCCAGAGGTCGAATGCGCAGAATCTTGCCGTTGTAGCTGTTTGTGTTGCCGGCAGATTTCTGAGCATCCCATGGAGCCTTCTCTGGTCGTTCATCAATCGGCGCGTAGCCTTGTGAATCACCATGAGGATGCGTGTTGTCTCCCGACGCAATGAACAACTCGCCGCGCGGTCCAAAGCTGAGCGAACCGGCATGGTGACAGCATTCTTTGCGTTGCTCTTCGTACTTCAGCAGAAGCTTTTCCGATTCCAGATCCAGCTTGCCATCGACCATGGTAAAGCGGCTGATGTGCTGACCTGGAAAATCTGGCGGCGAGTATTGCAAATAGATCCAGTGGTTGTCTGAGTAGTTCGGATCAAGCGTTAGGCCGATGAGACCATTTTCCTGTTCAGTGGTGATTCTGATTTCGCCAACCAGTTCGACTTTTTGATCTTTGGGGTTGAATACTTTGAGCTTGCCGCTGACTTCAATAAAGAACACTGTCCCATCGGGTGCAACGGCAAGTTCCATCGGCTGAACCAATTCCGATGTCAACTGCGTGATTTCAAATCGACTGGAATCCAGTGATGCATCCTCTGCGGACAGCCCAGTGACCGAGGATGCAGACAACAGGCCGGCGCAGAGTACAAGAATACAACGGGTGGAAGACATGGAGTTCTCGGTTAAGTGGAATGGCGGACACGTTGGCGGGGATTGAGTGGTAGGCGACCAGCACAGGATTCTTAAGGACCGGCTCATCAGATGCAAGCAGATTCAAGGATCAAAGGTCAAACCGTTTAACAGTCAGCGTCAGGCGTACTCGTTGTCTTTGTTTCGCGTACACTTTAAATGGCTGTCCGTCTCGTGATATCATGTCCCTTTGAAATGCCCCGCCTGTTCTGGAACAGCGAACGTGATGTTTGACCTCTTCAATCTCCCGCTGAAACTGACTTGCCTTCGCGCGACGATAGATTTCTTTGCCGCATGCCTGTTCTGCGCCGTGTTCTGGACGAATTGTCCGACGTTGCTTGCCGAACCGCCAGCCGTTCCGCCAGTGCCCACTCGACTGTTCATCGATCAGCACTGTGTGAGTTGTCATGAGGGTGCCGAAGCGGAAGCCGGGCTTGATCTGAAATCTCTGAGTTTCGATTTGACTGATCCTCATGCGGCAAAACGCTGGGTCCGAATTTATGATCGCGTGCACGAAGGAGAGATGCCGCCGAAGGATGCCGACAAAGTTGACCCTTCGCTTGCCGATGAATTCCTCAAATCCACGGGGGCCTGGATTCAGCAGCACCAGAAAAACGTCCAACAGCAACTCGGGCGAGTTCAAGGTCGGCGGCTGACACGACGCGAAATTGAACGATCGCTGCACGACTTGTTGGGCATCGACATCCCGCTGGCCGACCAGTTGCCGGAAGAGGCGAAGTCAGCCGGGTTCACAACCGTGGCCGACGGTCAGTCGATGTCGCATTTTCAGCTGGCTCGTTATCTGGCAGTTCTGGACATCGCACTGGATGAAGCCTGGCGGCGCGCATTCAGTGATGATGACGTGTATCAGCGCGAGTTCTCGCCAAAGCAAATCGCTCGGCGTTCCGAAGACAAACGAACGCGTGAACCGGAAATGCGAGAGGATCTGGCCGTCACATGGTCTTCAGGCCTGATTTTCTACGGACGCATTCCTGCAACAGCAGCACCTGAAGATGGCTGGTACCGATTCAAAGTGCGAGTCTCGGGCCTGAAACTGCCGGAGACCGGTGGAGTCTGGTCAACCGTGCGTACAGGTCCATGTGTTTCTGCCGCGCCGCTGCTGCCGTGGGTGACTTCGTTCGAAGCCAAAGCACAACCCAAAGAAGTCCACTTCGATGCATGGCTGCCCAAAGATCACATGCTTGAGATTCGTCCCGGCGATGCGACGCTGAAGAAAGGAAAATTTTCCGGCGGACAAGTGGGAACCGGTGAAGGGGAATCACAGGACTTGGCAGGCATTGCGTTTCATCAAATCACGATGGAACAAATTCACAAAGGTCCCAACAATGACGAACTGCGAAGACGACTGTTCGGCGATCTGAAAGTCTCGCAACGCAGCAAAAAACAACCCGGCAAAGTCGAATCTGAATCGCCCGAAGCAGACGTGAAGCGACTGTTAAACACATTTGCTCGCCGCGCGTTTCGGCGGCCTGTCAGCGACGAAGAACTGCAGGGCTATGTCGGGATGTCCACAGCTGCGATTGCAGAAGGTCAGGATTTTGCCACTGCGCTGCGGATCGGATTTCGTGCGATTCTGTGTTCTGCGCGTTTTCTGTATCTCACGGAAATGCCAGGGCCGCTGGATCGTCACGCCATTGCCGCTCGACTCAGCTTCTTCCTCACCGGTGGTCCGCCCGATGACGAACTGAGCCAATTGGCCGATGCGGGAGACATTCGCAAAGAAGAAAT
>JANOZG010000278.1:0-5518 GCA_031429275.1 Planctomycetota bacterium | reverse complement strand
CGTTTCGTTCGCGGATCGTCCAGCCCAATCCGTGCGAAAGCCACTTGGTTCAACTAGCATGACCTTAATTCCAAGTGGTTCCACTTCTTGCCAAAGTGCTTCCGACAAACCCTCGACCGCGAATTTCGTCGAGTTGTAATAGCCGAGGCCTGGGAACGAACGCAGTCCGGCGATCGACGAGAAATTGACGATATAACCCTTGCGGCGTTTTCTCATTCCGGGCAGAACGACATGAATCATGCGACACAGCCCAAACACATTAACGTCAAACATCTTTCGGACTTCCTTCTCGTCGCTTTCCTCAACAGCGGCGAAGTAGCCAATACCTGCGTTGTTGACCAGCACATCGATGCCACCGTAATGGTCTTCAGCAGCTTTGACTGCGTCTTCCGCTTGTGACCTGTCAGTCACATCCAGCTTGAGAATCAGAGCATCCCCAAGCTCAGCCAGGTCCTGCACATCTCCCGGGTCTCGAGACGTCACGACGACTCGATATCCCAGTTTAAGCACATGCTGCGCGATCTGCCTTCCGAATCCCGTGGAGTATCCGGTAATGAACCAAACGGGGCTCTCGGATTGCGTTGAGGTTTTTGTTGTTGATGGTTTTGTTGTTAATGTCATTTCTATTCCTTCTCGATTTGTTTTGTGAACCCAATCTTCGTCCGCAGGCACCCGCAGAATCTCATCCTTCGTATGTCGTCATGAGTTCTTGCTTTCGTTGAGATCAATCAACAGTATCGTCCAGGACGCTTTTGAGTCTAACGGCACGTTCCAACCTCAAGCGGCGCGGTTCGGCGTGCAACGGTCAGGTAAGCAGGCGCGTCGATCGATTCGGTACGTACCAACTAAGTGTTCGCAAACTCAGACTACGCTGCACATCACCAGTTACGCGCCTTTGCATTGCCGACTTACTTGATCTCTGGTCTCTCGGGCGAGTGACCGAACTGACATCGGCAAAGTCATCCGAATGAACCGTCGTTCCTTGTGGCTCGGAACAGTTCTGACCTGCAGTATTGCGTGCAACGATTTGAACTCAGGGAGCATTTGACGATTCGGCAGCGACTCGCACGATCAGCTTGCCGAAGTTTTTCCCTTCCAACAGCCCAATGAAGGCCTTCGGTGCGTTTTCGAGTCCCTCGACGATATCCTCACGGGATTTCACTTTTCCGTCCTGCACCCATGTGCTCATTTGCTTGAAAAACTCACCGTAGCGATCACCATAGTCATCGAAAATAATGAAGCCTTGCATGGTGAGACGTTTGGTGAGAATCGTGCGAGACAGTACGGGCAGTCGATCCGGGCCTTTCGGCAGAGTCGTATCGTTGTAGTGAGAGATCAGCCCGCAAACCGGAATTCGAGCCTTCACATTGAGTAACGGAAGAACGGCTTCAAAGATCGGTCCGCCGACGCTCTCAAAATAAACGTCGATGCCCTCATGGCACGCGGCGGCCAACTGCGCCGCAAAGTCCTCGGCACGGTGATCGATGCAGGCGTCAAAGCCAAGTTCGTTCGTGACATAGTCGCACTTGTCCTTTCCGCCAGCGATGCCTATCGCGCGGCACCCGTTGAGTCGAGCGATCTGTCCCACGACAGATCCCACAGCTCCGCTGGCGGCCGCCACGACAACGGTTTCGCCCAGCTTCGGTTTTCCGATATCAAGCAATCCCATGTACGCTGTGAAGCCTGGCATGCCCAGCACTCCCAGAGCCAGTGACGGTTGTGGCATTTCCGGATCGAGTTTTGTGAGCCCCGTCCCGTCTGACACAGCATAACTCTGCCAGCCGGATTGACCCAGAACCAGATCGCCTTCGTGCCAGGCCGGATGGTTCGACACTTCGACCCGCGAAACCGTGCCGCCAACAATCACCTGACCGACTTCGACAGGTGCCGCATAAGAAGGTGCATCACTGAGTCGACCTCGCATATAAGGATCAAGAGACAAATAGAGCGTCCGCAACAGCATCTGCCCATTTTCGGGAGTTGAGGCCGCAAGCTCTTCCAGCCGAAAATTGTCAACGATGGGTTTTCCGATCGGGCGGGAGTTCAAAACGATCCGCTGATTGATCGCAGTCTCCTTTGCACTGGTTTCCGTTGGTTCCAATACTGCAGCGTCGCGATGTTTCATAAAATGACTTCCTGTAGAAAAGCGTGAGAACGGCAATAAAAAATGGCCGACGCGGTCCCATCCTGTTGGATGATACTGCGTCGGCCTACCTGTTAACTCGCTGAACGGAATACCGCGTCGCGATTTATTGAGTCGTCCGAAAGTCACGTCGCCGAACGGCTATCGCCAATTCAAGCGGCGTGACATCGGCCATGATACCGTGCAGATTCGGTAAAGCAACACCACTCGCCGCTTTGGCTGTCATAATGAAGCGGACCGGAGCGGTTATGGTGAAATAACTTCTTCAGTTGAACTCCGGTCCGTTTTTGTGGCATCGCTTATTGGTGGCTTGTCAATCTCGGGTGAAGGGGCCGAACTCGGCCCGCAAGCTCCGCTCAGTCAGGTCGTCACGCCGAACCGTGGCAGGACCCAGGCTTGCAGAATGAACCATAGAACCAGAACGCCAACAGGTATCAGGAATTCCATTGTCTTACTTTCTCGTCGTTGTGTTTGAAAAGTCATGATTCGCTAAATTGTCAAGTGAATGTGATCAGCGGTCCAGAGCATTATCGACTGCTTTCTCGTCCATGCGCCTTATACGCGAGCAGTCGGAGTGCGTTGAGTACGACCAGCAGTGTCGAACCTTCATGGAGTACGACGGCGGCCCCCAGTTGCAGTCCAAGTACGGTCGCGGGCACGAGGAAGGCGACCATGCCGAGGCTGAGCCAAAGGTTTTGCCGAACAATGCGGCTCGTTTGCCGGCTCAAGCCGACGACGAATGGGAGGTGATTTAAGTCATCCGCCATCAACGCCACGTCTGCAGCTTCCAGGGCCACGTCGGATCCAGCCGCGCCCATCCACCGATCGACAGCCGGTCGGGATCATAGTGGATGCAGATTTGACCGGGTTCCTTGCCGTTCATGTCCGGCAGGTGTGCGGACTCAATGCCGTCGTTCGCTTTCAGCAAGTCGCCGAGTCGCTGCACGCATGCATCACGAGCATCCGGCACTGCAGGCAACAACAGAGCAATTTCAATCTGTGTCTTCTCGGTCATGCGGTTCGCTCAATTGGACGGCTGAAAAAGTTTGTAGGTCTTGCACGGTCCTCTTGGGAAAGGCGACGCGCACAAGCGGCTGCGGAAGCTCCACCAGCAACGCCACCAGCAACGCCACCGACAATCAACAGATTCATGATCGAGACTCCTTCACGGTTGGCGGGGAACTTTCAACGGATTACCGGCCCCGCAGGGATTCTGCCCAAGCTTTCCTAAGTGTTGAGCCCGATGTGGTGGTGATACCCGCCGTCCGAGATGAACGCCGCCTGCGTGCCCCATCGCTCCTGGACCTCGAATCCGAGGACGCCGCAGTAGAACGCCAAACTTTGCTCCAGGTCGGCGACCTTCAGGTGGACATGCCCGATGCGGGTTCGCGGGTCGATGGCGGTAGTGGACTCACTGGCGTTCATGGCGTCGTCTCTTTCGGTTGGCACGTTCGTGGCGGGTGGTTCGACCGAATGATCATCACTCTTATTCCAAAACCACTATGGGATCGCCTGTGGTCTTTGACCTGGGCAGCGGGAGATAGCGCCCGACGCTGTACCTTCCGGGCCCGGCGATCAGTGTCGGCAAGAGGAGTCCGATGAGAGCAAGGTTGTATTCAAACCCGCCCGCGCTCATGAAGAACCCGTTCTTCCCATGTACGGTGGCGATGGCACCGAGCATGACGACGATCAGCGAGGCGGCAGAGAATCGGGTCAGAAATCCGACGATCAACCCGAGCCCGCCGAAGAACTCGCCGACGACGACGGGGTAGCCAATCACACCCATCATGGTGACGGTCGCTTCGAGGCCCTGCCCGCCGAACGCTCCGAAAAGCTTCTGCGACCCGTGGGCTGCGAAGATGATGCCCGCGACCACCCGCACAGCCAAAAGCGCGACGTTGACTGCGGGGCGGTCGAGCGAAATACCGTGTTCACTATTCATCATAACTTCTCCTGTTTTGGGGTTGATCCCAGCGGTCGCTGGGCACGCGCGATCAGCGCGGCAAGGTCCGAACTTAATTGGTTAGTTTCGTGAAGAGACCGGCACCGATCTTCGCAGCGTCCGAGCCGGGCACCGGATGCAGATAGTTCCGCTTCGTCTCATCCATCTCGACCTCGACCGCATCCGCCGCCACCTTCGTGTCTTCGAGTTCCATCGTGCGGATGATGGCGTCACTCGGTCCGGGGCGAGGGACGGGCTTCTCGGTCATGCCGACTTTGCCAATACCGTGCATCGCGAAACATTTCATCATCTCAGGCATGCGATGTTCCCTGATTTCTGACGACGACTCGTTGAATCACTTTCACCAATTCGACCACGCCGACCGGCAGCAGCGAACAGCCTGCGATCACTGCCCACTCCGAAATCGTCGGTGGGACAGTGTGAAGTACCTTCTGCAAGAGCGGCAGGTAGACTGCTGCCGCCTGCAGAAGCAGACAGATCGCCACCGCACCCCAAAGCCAGCCATTCGTGAACAGACGACTGGTGAATATTGACCTGTTTTGGGAACGTGCGTCGAAGGCATGGAAGACCTGAGCGAGTGCCAAAGTCATGAAGCCCATCGTGGTCGCTCGCCTCAAGCCCTCGCCCTCGGTCCCGTGCCATTGAATTCCGATGCCGAAGGCAAGCAGAGTGACTCCCGCGAGCAGCAACCCTTGCCACGCGATCAGGCCGACAAAACTACGGGTGAGCAAAGGCTCTTGCGGGTCGCGTGGCGAACGCTTCATGACGCCGGGGGTGGATGGCTCTAGTGCCAGGGCAAAGGCTGGGAAAATGTCAGTGATCAAATTGAGCCACAAGATCTGCAGGGCTACGAGCGGCAGCGGCCAGCCGATCATGAGGGCAATGAACACGGTGAGGATTTCTGAAAAGTTGCAGGACAGCAGGTAATGGAGGAACCGGATGATGTTGCCGTAGATAATCCGCCCCTGCTCAACAGCACCGACGATGCTGGCGAAGTTATCGTCCGTGATTACCATGTCGGCGTTTTCTTTCGCGACCTCGGTTCCCTTGATCCCCATCGCGATGCCGATGTCCGCCTTTTTCAAGGCCGGGGCGTCGTTGACCCCGTCGCCCGTCATGGCGACCACGTGTCCTTGCTGCTGCAACGCTTCGACGATCTGCAATTTGTGCTCGGGCGATACGCGTGCAAACACGGCTGCGTCGGCCACCACTTGTTTCCAGCCTTCAGCGTCAAGGTTTGCCAATTCTCGGCCGTGGACGGTGCGCAAAGGTCGCCCTTTGAGATCCACATCGATCCCCAGTTGTCGCGCGATTTCAGCGGCCGTCGGTTGCTGGTCGCCGGTGATCATCACCGCACGAATGCCGGCTTCGCGACAAGTGGCCATGGCGGCCTTGGCCTCGTCACGCAGCGG
>JANOZG010000277.1:0-2656 GCA_031429275.1 Planctomycetota bacterium | reverse complement strand
GAGCGACGGGTGTACGGTACGCCCGTCGCTCCGCCGACGGGATCTGCCTGCGACGATTCCCTATTTGGTATTCGGAAATGAGCACTACACGACGAAACTTCTTGTGGAACATCGGAGGCGGCTTTGGCGGTCTTGCGGTGTCACAGATGCTCGCACGCGAATCGTTTGCGGAAGGCCGCAGTGCGCCTCGGCCTGAATTCAATGGTGGATTGCATCATCCGGCAAAAGTTCGCCGCGTGATTCAGCTGTTTATGACGGGCGGCGCAAGTCCGATGGACCTGTTCGACTATAAGCCCGAACTCGAGAGACTGCACGGTCAGAAACTGGGCCCTGAAATCAAACCGGAAGGTTTCACGTCGATGCCCGGGGCGATTTTGAAAAGCCCGTTTGCCTTTAAACAGCATGGAGAAAGCGGTCGCTGGGTGAGCAGTCTGTTTCCGCATCAGGCCGAAGTTGTGGATGATATGGCGTTCTTGATGGCGATGGCTTCGAAGACGAATGTGCATGGTCCCGGAACCTATATGATGAACTCCGGGTTTCAGTTGCCGGGATTTCCGTGCATGGGAGCGTGGATATCCTATGGACTGGGGAATCTTACTGACGAACTTCCCACCTTTGTGGTGCTCCCGGACGCCAAAGGCCTGCCGTACAATCAGAAGGGCGCTTTTTCTTCTGGTTTTCTTCCGGCCGTTCATCAGGGGACGATCATCAACGCCAGTGGAAAGAGCCCGGTTCCGGATCTGTTTGCCAATGATCGATACAAGTTTGCAACTCGCGCGGCTGATACCGATGGCTTTGAGTTGCTCCGAAAGTTGAATTCTCAGCATGCGACAGAAAACCCGCTGGATTCTCGGCTCGATGCACGCATCCAGTCGTATGAACTTGCGGCGAAAATGCAGTTGTCGGCTCCGGAAGCGTTCGACGTTTCGAAAGAGAACGAAACGACTCACAAAGCCTACGGTTTGGACAACACGGTGACCGAAGACTTCGGCCGTCGATGCCTGCTGGCTCGGCGTTTGATCGAACGCGGTACTCGATTTGTACAAGTCTGGAGCGGTCAACAGGGAGCGACTGAGAACTGGGACAACCACGGCAGCATTTCGAAAGAGCTGCCACCGATCGCGATGTCCGTGGATCAGCCAATCGCGGCATTGTTGCGAGATCTGAAATCGCGAGGTCTGCTCGAAGACACGCTGCTGATCTGGACAACCGAATTTGGTCGGACTCCGTTCGCTCAGGCGAGTGACGGTCGAGATCACAATGGGGGCTCGTTTGTCACTTGGCTGGCCGGTGCCGGCGTCAAAGCAGGAGTCAGCTATGGCAGCAGCGACGACTGGGGTTACAGGGCGGTTGAAGGCAGAACGTGGTGTTACGATTTTCACGCGACGGTGTTGCATTTACTGGGGATCGACCACAAGCGTTTGGTCTATCGTCAGAACGGAATCGATCGCCGCCTGACGGACGTGCATGGACATGTGGTCAATGAAGTCCTTGCGTGATCATTTGAGCCTGAATCGCTCGCCGATTTTCACTTATCGCATCGGCTAGCGCCTCAGGCTCAATGGGTACTTTTTATTCTGCCGCTCGCCTTACAGCTTCGTCAACTCAAACGATTCCGGATTGAAGCGATAAAGATGATGTTTAGGAAATCCTTTGGCCAGTTCATCGATCACTGCAGGAGCTTCGGGCAGTCGGCAGACGATAACGTCGCCGGTCAGGTCAGGCGGGTTAATAATGTAGCTGAGTTGTGGGTTTGATGAGCCTTCATCGACGAGCACCAATGCGGGATGCTGGACTTGATCGGACAACGTTAACCGATGAAAGTACTCGAATCGAACTCGCGAAAACGCCTGTTCGCGAAATGCGACGGTGACTCGCGAAGTACCCCAGAATGCTTCGGCATCAATCCAGTTGGGGATGAGTGATGCGACGACCAGCAATGTCAGCCACGCAGTTGACCATCGAGCTCCAAGTTGTGATCGCAAAATCGGATAGGCAACGCTCAATCCCAGCGTGGCCAATAGAATCAGCAAGGGGGCTGTTTCAAACACGTAGTGCCAATGCATGATGCCATCGTACCAGTACGGAATGTGGACGGCATGCAGCGACAGCACGGAACACAGTAGCAATAGTGGTCGAGGATCTCTGATATTCAGACAGGTTGCCATGGCTGCGATGATACAGAACATCAAAGCGGCGATCCCAAGTGTCCAGCGCAGGCTGTAGACGGTTCGCTGAGCCACGTTGGTTCTGGCTTTAGCCAGCGTCAGATTTTCAGCCCAGTCATCGTAGGCTTTCAGCACTTTGGATTCCGGAAGGGCTGGATCAACGTTGGCGTTGTCGAAGCCATATCGGTGACGCGGCGTCCAGGTGTCTGTGTAAAGCTGATAGGCCGATTTCATCCAGCTGCCGGTGATCGCGTGATTCATGATCGTCAGCACGACAAACGCCAGCACGATCGGGACGCCGAAACCCGCAATGATTCGCGGCGGGGACCATGTCGCGGTCGAAACTGGAGCTTCAGTATTTCTGCGGTTCAATAGTTGACGAATCAGTGCCGCCACCAACCAGATTCCAAACGGCAGCGCGAAGCCGGCCGCAGTCATTGGACGTCCCAGCATTGCCAGCGACAGCGCGATACCGGAGATCGTGGCAT
>JANOZG010000276.1:0-8444 GCA_031429275.1 Planctomycetota bacterium | reverse complement strand
CACCGCAACATCTTTATCGATTCCGCCCATTCAGCCGAACTCGCTGCCTACGCCCGTGACATCATTCGCAACTTCGCCTCTCGTGCATTTCGACGTCCGATCACAACGCACGAAGAATCATCGCTGATGGATGTCTTTACTTCCTCCATCGCTGCTGGTGCCAACTTTCGAGACAGCGTTAAGGATGTTTTGCAGGTTGTGCTGACATCGCCGCAGTTTCTGTTTCTTATCGAAAACAGCCCATCGCCCGCGGCTGAACCGCTCGCGACGTACGAACTCGCGTCGAAGCTGTCGTACTTCCTGTGGAACGGTCCACCGGATCGCGAACTGCTGGAGGCAGCATCGACCGCAGTCTTGCCAGATCAACTGGATTCGCACATCGGACGAATGATCAACGATCCGCGATTCGATCAGTTTATCCGCCCGTTTACAACTCAGTGGCTGGCTCTGGAAAAATTCGACGTCCTTGAACCTGATCGCAAAAAATTCCCGCAGCTCACTCGCGATACTCGCTCGCAGCTTCGAAGCGAGCCGGAACAATTCCTCAAGCATCTGATTCGCAACAATCTGTCCGTGACGCAACTCATCGAATCCGACTTTGTAATGGCGAACGAAGTCGTGGCCAGCTATTACGACCTACCCGAAAAACCAGACTCAGGTTTCGAGTTCATTGCGATTCCTCATCAACGCACGGAACTCGGCGGCCTGTTGACTCAGCCTGCCATCCTTGCCGGACTTTCCGACGGTCGCGAACCGAACCCTGTCAAACGCGGTGCATGGTTCGCTCGCAAGTTCATTAGTGAACCACCAGACGATCCGCCGCCCAATGTTCCGACACTTCAAGAGGACACAAAGCACCTGTCACTTCGCGAGCGACTCGAAAAACACCGCAATCAGCCGGGCTGTGTGCAGTGTCATCTGAAGATCGATCCCTGGGGCGTGCCGTTCGAAGAATTCGATGCGGGCGGGCGACTTTCGAAGCAAACGGTGGACGCCCATTCGACGCTTCCGGACGAAACAAACGTCAGCGGTGTGCAGGATCTGAAGAGATATCTGGCAAACGATCGCGTCGATCAGGTAGCATTCAGTGTCGTGCGACATTTAACCGTCTACGCCATTGGTCGAGATCTGACGTATAACGAGACACTTTACCTGAAACAAAACGCACTCAGCTTGAAGGCCAACGGCTATCTCATGCAGGATCTCATTCGATTTGTAGTTCACAGTCCGATGTTTTTGGAGAAGTGAGCCGAACGCGCTAGCGTCGGGCCTTGCCAAAACAACGCTGCAGGCACAAAGCCCGAGGCTATCGCCTTCGGCTTTCGAGAGTTTAAGTAGACGCAGGAAACCACCAATGTCAATCTTCCGCAAAATCCACCGCCGAGCATTTCTCCATGGCATTGGCGGCGCTTCGTTGGCGTTGCCTCTGCTCGACGCCATGGGCGCCGACGTCGCGGAGAAGGGCCCCCGCCGCTTCTGTGCTCTATACACAGCCAACGGCATGTCGCTGCCGCGCGGGGAAAACGGAATCGACGAATGGCGTTGGTTTCCATCAACAGGCGAAGGACGCGATTTCGTCTTCGGAAAATCTACCGAACCCCTCAGCCCGTTTCGAAATCAACTTAGCTTCATGGGAGGCCTGTATCATCCCAGCGGCACAAAATCTGACCCGCATGTTTGCTCCGACATGTGGCTCACCGGCGCGCCGCTGCATAATCCCAAACCGGGAATGTACAACTCCGTTGGTCTCGACCAAATGGTTGCGTTGCATACAAAACAATACTGTCGGCAACCATCACTCGTGCTGTCAATCGATGCTGGCACCGGCTTTCTGTCTCGCACCGGCACTATCTCCTACAGCGTTGAAGGTCGGCCAATCCCTGCCGAAAACAATCCTCGTCGAATCTTCAATCGCCTGTTTCGCGGCGATCGTGAATCACTGGTTTCAGAACGCCAGGCTTTGCAACGACGTATCAAGCTTGTCGATGCCGTCGCCGAAAGTGCGCGTGTGCTGAATGAACAACTCGGCACATCCGACCGCGAACGTATGGACCAGTATCTGACGTCGTTAAGCGAAGTGGAATCGCGATTGATCGCTTCGGAACGCTGGATCGAAGTGCCATTGAAAGCACAGGATCATTCGCATCTGAATCTGGACGCCACCAACGAAGGGGAGCCCGCTGAATACTATCGCAACATGTTCGATCTGATCGCACTGGCCTTCGACGCCGACATTACCCGATCCGTCGCCTTCATGCTCAACCGCGAAGACGGCATGGGAATCAGCGACACGTTTCCCCTCAAACTGGGCCTCACACGAACTCACCACAGCCTGTCACACGCCGGCGACAAAGACGGACAACTGGAATTTGCCAGGTACGACCAATTCCTGAGCCAGCAATTGGTTCACTTCTTTAATCGTCTTACGGAATACAAAGACCGGGACGGCAGTGTGCTCGACAATACTATCGTCCTGTTCGGCAGCGGTGCCAGCACAACGCACAATCCAAAGAACCTGCCGACTCTGATTGCCGGCGGCACTAATCTCGGGCTGCAGCACGGTACTTATTGGCGTAATGGTGAAACGAAAATGTCCAACGTCTATCTCAGCATCCTGAGATCAATGGAGATCGAAGTTGATTCCTTCGCGGATAGTTCGACGACGCTGAGCGGCTCGATTTTTAGTCACGTGTAACGACAATCTATCGAATAGCTGTCAAGATCCGCCATCATCGTTTCGCGCGATGAGCCGCGCAGAATTCGTCTGGAACGACACACAGCCGCACTACGGGATCGACTCGTGAAACACCTGCAACCCGACGCGAGAGTCTTGGATTTTCTTCGCCCCGATTGCTGTGATCTTCGTTTTGTTAACGTCGAGTCGTTCAAGTTTCGGAAGGGACTGCAGGAACGGAACAGATGCGTCTGTAATTTCTGTTTCGCTCAAATCTAATCCAGTACTACGTTCCAGAGCCCACAATGAAGGAAGTCGCTCGTCGGTGATGGAGCCCTTCGTCATCAACTTAACGTCGCGGAATCGACTGGCCACACTGTTCGGGCCGCCACATGCAGCTTCGATTTCATCCCAAATCCAACGCAATTTGGCGAGGTCGATAGGATCGTTCTTTTTCAGTTCAAGCTGTTGATTCAATTTCACGAGCCCCGGGTATTCGTCCGGGTGTGGCCCAAAGAAATCCTGAACGACTAGATTCGACGTCCATTGAACGGCCTCCTTCCATTGAGCTGCTGGCACATCATCGGGGCAATATGCTTCCATTGCATCAATAGAGCTTCGGAGCTGAACCACCTGCTTGAAATATTGCTTTCTGGTATAAACCTCCCTCGCAATCCAGCTCATGGGGAGGCATAGAATCACGATCACGAATACAGTCAGAAATCGTTTCCACCGACGGACGAGAGGTCTTGTAAAGCTCATGAAACTCCTCGATTATTCGCTCTCGGCACCTGGCAACGGCCCCCGCATTTTTGATGTTAATAATTGCAACATTTCAGTAGGACATTCTACGGTAACACCCCACTGCCAAGCTACTAAGATTGATCGTCGTACAACAGCATTATGGGCAGAAAAATGTAGGGCAAAAAGATGGCCGACATTTTTATACCAGGATTTTCCTGCTTCAACACTCATTGCTTCTGAAACGCTGTATTGACTCTGCACACGTGCGGATCCATGAGCTTAGCCTTGCTGCAGACCGTTGTTTTCTGGCACCGATAAGATGCACGCAGCGCTTTTCAAGAGTAGCGGCGAGCGGCCTGGCGTGTGGAGTTGGTGTACCACTCGCTGCAACACGGAGGGCTGACGCCCAACCGCTCGCCGCCGATTCATTTCTCGCGGCTCTTGAGTTTATCTGGGTAAAGAGCCAACCATGTTTTGCCCCGACGGTCAGATTCTTGTTGAGAAATCCGCATTTTTCACTCGACTTTGCCGTCCGGTTATTCCAATAGTAGCGTCTTTGCGGGTTGTAGCGGTTGCAGGACAGAGACATCTAAAGAGTTCCGCACAGTTTGGTTCACTCGTTTTCGGAGACGTTGACAATGAGTATTTCAACTTTTACCGGTCGGCACTTGTCCTGGCTGGCCGGTATGCTGTTGGTCCTGAATGGATCTGCGGCCGGTGTTTGTGTTGCTGATGAATTGCCCTCGGCGGTGAATTCTGAGTTGCTGGATCTGGCAAGGGCTTTTCGAAGCCTGGATCAGAGCTATCAGTATCGCGGAATGTCCAGTCGTCTGGCATCAACAGCGGGTTCTGTGTTTGTGGATTGGGATGCCAAAGGAGTTCCTCCTGAACATCGCTATCCCGTGGTTCCTCCGGCACCTGTTTTGGTGGGATGTGCCGGATCGAAAGGTGTTTCTCAGGAAGCCGATTGTGCGTGCGGTCAACATGGATTGAAGCAACCGCCCTGTTCAGATTGTCGAGCGGAACATCACACGCCGCTACATGGCAACAACGGCGGTTGTGCGGCCACCATTGGAATTCCGTTGCATCCTCGCTGCAATGATTGCGCAGCGACAATCGGGATTCCGCTGCATCCGCATGCTGCTCGTCAGCATTGCGATGGATGCAGTGCCTGCCAATCGAATTGCTCGGATTGTCAATCGACAGGAAGTCCGGTACGAAATTGCGGTGCAGCTCCTTGCCACGATTGTTTCGTGGTGGAGCAATATCGCAATGGTCAGTTGACGCGAACTCGCATTCCATGTGGTCGGTGCCAAGCCTCCGATGCGCATGAGTAAGTTCTGGTGCATCACAGATTGAGTCGCGTTGACTTAGTCTGAATTCGTTTTGAAGCTGCCGTGTTTCTGTGCCTCGGCAGCTTCTTTATTTGATACACACCGCCCGACGCAATGTGTCAGAGACGACAAACGCCCTGTCCGGGAGTATCATATTCGCTCGAATCCGAGGTGAATTCCGGATTTGCCACGATGGCTTCCCCCTATTCAAGTAACGCCGAGCCCATTCGATGAATCATTCCACGCGACTCCTCCTGATCTGTGCCTCATCAATTCTCACTCTGAATTGCGTATCCGTTGGCATGGCGGACGACACGCCCAACGGCCTGAGCGATTCAGAACAACGTGGAGGCTGGAAACTGCTCTTCGACGGCAAGTCCACCGACGGCTGGCGCAATTATCGTAAACCACAGATGGGCAGCGGCTGGACTGTGAATGATGGCATTCTCGAAAGAACAGACAAAGCGGCGGGCGATATCGTCACCACGAAACAGTACGAGAACTTCGAGTTGTCGCTCGAATACCGCATCTCAAAAGGCGGCAACAGTGGGCTGATGTTTCACGTGACAGAAGATCATCCGCAGCCATGGCATAGCGGGCCGGAAGTACAGATTCAGGACAACGTTGACGGTCATGATCCACAGAAAGCTGGCTGGCTATATCAACTGTACAAACCCGTCAAACCTGCATGGGCGACGATGTTTGAGAATCAAGTCGGATTCAAGGGCAGCGAAATGGACGATGCCACTCGACCAGCCGGGGAATGGAATCAACTGTACCTGCGAATCTCGCCGCGGCAATGCGAAGTTGCCATTAACGGCGTGAGCTATTTCTATTTCAGCAAAGGCGATGCGGAATGGGACAAACGAGTTGCGGCCAGCAAGTTCGCTAAGTTTCCTCAGTTCGGCAAGGCGAAGACAGGTCATATCTGTCTGCAGGACCACGGCAATCCCGTGGCGTTTCGGAATATCAAAATTCGCGTCCTGTCGGAAGACGGCGGAGTCGCCGATCCCGTCGATGGCCAGCTGCCGCTGAAAGGTGTCGTGGCATTTCCTGAACTGGAATGGGAAGGCTTCGACGGTGCCGATGAAGACGGCAAAGTCACAACGCTTCGGCCCATGGTGCTGACTCATGCCGCCGATGGCAGCAATCGAAACTTCATGGCATCGCAACGTGGTGAGATCTATGTCTTTCCGAACGATCCTCAAGCCAAACAAGCAACGCTGTTTCTGGATATCCGTGATCGCGTTCAGGACTGGAAGAAGGATAACGAAGAAGGCTTGCTGGGAATGGCGATGCATCCCAATTACAAACACAACGGCCAACTGTATGTGTGCTACAGCTCGTCAGCCGAACCACGCACGTCGATCGTGTCACGATTCAAAGTTTCTGCTGACGATCCCAATCGCGCTGATCCAGCCAGCGAACAGATCGTCATGAAGATTCCTCAACCGTTTTCCAATCACAACGGTGGCTCAATCGCGTTTGGTCATGACGGCTATCTCTATATCGCGCTAGGCGACGGCGGCGGTCGCAACGATCCACTGGAGCACGGGCAGAACCTGAAGACATGGATGGGTTCGATGCTTCGGATCGATGTTGATAAGCAGCAAGACGGAAAGAACTATGCCATTCCAGCTGACAACCCTTTCATTCAGCGCGAGGGTGCTCAGCCTGAAATTTTCGCCTATGGATTTCGCAATGTGTGGCGACTCGCGGTTGATCGTAAAACCGGCTCACTTTGGGCGGCGGACGTCGGGCAGGATTTCTGGGAAGAGATCAACATCGTCAAGAGCGGTGGAAACTATGGCTGGAGTCTTCGCGAGGCCTCCTATCCGTTCAACAACAAGATGACCACACCCGCTGACCCACCGATCGATCCAGTCTGGGAATACGACCATCAGCAAGGCAAGTCGATCACGGGCGGGTTTGTTTACCGAGGCTCACGGTTGCCTGAGTTGCAGGGCATGTATCTTTACGCGGACTTTGTGAGTGGCAAAATCTGGGCACTGAAGTACGACGAGACTCTGAGCAAAGTCACAAGCAATATGGGTATTGCCTCGACCGGGTTTCCAGTGCTTTCGTTCGGAGAAGACGAAGCCGGTGAAGTGTATTACATGCTCGAAACAGTTGATGGACGAGGTATCTATCGCTTCGATCGCGTTGAATGAAACTGTTGGAGTACGGGCATTAACCTGCCCGCACTGACAAGTACAGCGGTCCGTAGGCTGGACCGAGCCAACCCGCCATACGCCTGAACTGCGACCGCCAAATAAATGCTGGTCTACGAGACACAGTGCCACGACGCAATATCGGGGTTTGCAATGTTCCGTCCCACGGCGGTCTTGGTCTGGCCTTGTCTACACTCTGTTCTCCGAGTGATGAAATAATGTTGATTCGAAGACGTTAAAATCATGTAAAGCAACGGAGACATGAGTTTCTGTGACGAGTCTCTGAATTCGCCATAGGAATCGCATTTCGCCACTCGGAGAGTGACGTCTACTTTTCCAGTCGACTAATGCGATAACCGTTCGCGTCTGGCGAAAACAGGCTCTCGCGCCAACGCACGCCAAGTCCCGCGCGAGTCGGGAGAGCGATGTGGCCGTTGGTGACTTTGAGTGTGTCATCGATCAGCAACGGGTAGACAGTGGCGAGGTGGGCTCGCACGCATTCCTGATAGGTGACGCCTGGAGTTGCAGCGGCAATGTTCAGCCCGGCCATTAGAGTGAACGGCCCCGTGCAGTCATGCATCAGTGTCGGGATATTATACAGCTGAGCCAGCTCAGCAATGCGGCGTGTTTCCGAAATGCCTCCGACCCATGTCGGATCAATCATCACGTAGTCCGCGGCTCGAGCTTCCAGGACTTGTCGATATTGTTCCCGCGTGACCAGCATTTCACTCACAGCGATCGGAGTATCGACAGCCCGACGAAAATCGGCCATAGCGGCAACACTGTCCGGACGCAAAACGTCCTCCATCCACAAGGGATTAAATTCATGCATCGCGCGTCCGATATCAATGGCCGCTGGCAGCGCGAAGAATCCGTGTCCGTCCAGCATCACGTCCATCTTGTCACCGACTCGTTCGCGAATGGCACGAAACGGAGCAACTCCACGTGCCAGATCTGCTTTTGAAACACGCAGGCCGCCGAATTCACGATAGACGCCATCAAACGCCCACAGCTTCATGGCCTTGAAACCATCCGCCAGTAGTTCTTCCGCCAGATCACCCGGCGCATTCATGCTGGACCAGTTGTCTTCCAGCGGACCCGGTCGTCCCGCATCTCCATGTCCTGGCCAACCTGCAGTCAGTCGCTTTTTGCCTGTGTTCAAGTCGCTGCGCACGCCATACAATGGACCTCCACAGCTGTTGTAAACCGGCACAGCGTCGCGAACAGGACCGCCCAGCAGTTTCCAGACGGGTTGCTTACAAAGCTGGCCAAGAATATCCCACAACGCCAGATCAATGGCGCTCAGCGCTCGCAGTTCTGCACCCACGCCACCAAAGGCCGTCATGCGTTCGTACAAGAATCGCCAATGACTTTCGATGGCCGTTGCTTCGGCACCCAGTAATCTCTGAGCCATCCAGTCGTGCAGGACTGCCGCAACAGCTTCAGGAATATAGTACGTTTCGCCGTGCCCGATGACAGGTTCGCCATCAACTGTTCCGGCATCCGTGTGCAGTCGCAGAG
>JANOZG010000275.1:0-3162 GCA_031429275.1 Planctomycetota bacterium | reverse complement strand
TCCCAGGTTGATGCTCACAGGATCCGAAAGCAATGCGAAGAACAGTCCGTCTGTTCCGCCGCCCGCGAGTTCAGTCAAAACGTCGGCTTCTGCGGCCGTTGGAGTTTCGAACAGGAACGAGTCATCACCGACTCCACCAATCAGCGAATCATTACCGGCTTTGCCTTCGAGGATATCATGTCCCGCATTACCAACGAGCAGATTGTTGAGCGTGTTGCCTTTGAGCCAGTCGTGACCTGATCCGCCGGTGGCATTTTCAATGGTCGAGCCAGAACTCAACGTGACTGTTCGACCAGTGTGGACTGCTTGAAGTGAAGTGTCCGCTAGATTCAGATTCACGTTGGTGGTCTGTGACGAGAACCGCAGGATGTCAATTCCTTGAAAAGCGATCTCCGTAACCGTATCGCTCTCACCGGCTGACGATGAACCGAACACGTAGCTGTCGTTGCCAAGTCCACCCAGCAGCGAGTCATTGCCTTTAAATCCGTTCAGTGAATCACTTCCAGCATTGCCTCGCAGAATGTTGCTGCCTGCATTGCCGGTAAGGATGTCATTCCCGTCGCCGCCCGTTGCGTTCTCGAAGGTGCTCGACGATCCCACAATCAAGCTCAAATTGGCGTTCACAACCTGAGTCGTCGCAATACCAAGGTCCAGGACCGTTCCCAAAGTCGTTGTAGCTGAAAGATCAATCGTATCCGAACCGCCGAGAGTTTCGTCGAGACGAATCACTCCCAAGGCACTATCAGCGTCCAACTTGTAGATGTCATTTCCTGCCCCACCAGCAAGAGTGAGGCCGGCCGGACCATCGATGACAATCCCGGCTCCGTTGACCGTCAACGCCGATCCGGACAATACAATCACATCATTGCCGCTGGTTCCGACGACTCGCAGGGAGTCATTGGCCAGAAGATCGTAAAGAAAGACTGTCGAGGTGAGTGGAAACGAACCCTGATTGATCGGTGTTCCCCCGTTGACAGACATCGTGATCGCAACATTACTGGCTGAGTAGGTCAGCACAAACGCATCCGATCCCGCTGTTCCGTCCAGTTGGTTCCCGACGGCAATCGTCAGGCTCTGTTCGAAGAACTTGCCGCCCTGATCGGTAGTTCGAACTCGAATGGAATAGCTTGACTGCGTTTCGAAGTCAAAAGTCGCTGATGTCTTTAAGCTACTGTTAGAAATTTGGAAACTCGAATTCCCAGAACCACCGGCTCCTGCGACAAACGAGTAGGTGAACGTGTTCCCGCTGTCCTGATCTGTAGTTCCCAAAGTGCCAACGATGGTGTTCGAAGGCAGATTCTCACCCACTGATGATGGAGTCAGACTGATCCCGGTAGGTGCATGGTTCGTATCGATGACTTCAACAACCACCTGATTGGTCTCATAGACCACGTTCCACGCGAGAGTTCCGGGGAGAGTTGGTGTATTAAGCGTTGCGAATGTTCCAGCCACGCCCGCGGTTGCCGTTTCG
This sequence comes from Planctomycetota bacterium, assembly GCA_031429275.1. Lineage (GTDB taxonomy): Bacteria > Planctomycetota > Planctomycetia > Planctomycetales > Planctomycetaceae > SXXK01. Next base: position 1,691 of record JANOZG010000275.1, on the reverse strand, counting down.
ATCACAAAGCTGTTGCCTTCCATCGGCGTAAACCCGTTGATCAATTGCAGGTCAAGCGTACCGCCAAGCAAAGCCTGGCCAGTATGATTGAGTTGATCATGTTGTGTTCCGGCGACAGTGCCTCCAATTTCAACAACTGTCACCGCGGATGCGCCATAGCTTGCACTTCCCAGAGTCACTGACGCCGGACTGAATCCAGGGCTATAGGTGCCTGTGATGGACACGTTATTCAGCGAGCCAACCCCCTTGACAAAACCAGACAAAGTCACGGGCTTGGCCAAGGATGTTCCTTCCACGCTCCCGTTAATGATCGTCGGCTTCGTGGCCAGGTTAGGCGTGTTCAAAGTGCCGTAACCCGTCAAATTGTTGCCGAAGTCAATAATTGCCCCGTTGGCGGCGGTCAGAGTTCCAGCAGTGGTCGTGTTTCCCATTGATGTGAGAGACCCCAGCACGGCTTGATTGGCATCCAGCACTGTGACCGTGAAAATGCCGGCGTCCAGTTCTCCACGCGTGAGGAAGCCAGCGACCGAACTGGAACTCCCCAGCGTGGTATTCCCGCTCACCATGATGGACGAGCCAGCATCACCTGCAAATCGTCCTGCAATGGTGCCGCTGCCCAAGAGTGCTTCTCCCGAACCCAAATTGACCAAACCAGTCGCGGTAAGCGTTCCCCCCGCCAGCGTGGTGATTCCTCCCAAATCCAACGGCAATTGATTGGAAACGGAAATGGGCGCTGTAACATCCAAGTTGCCATCCACCGAGACCCGCCGCATGGCGGTCATGGTGACAGACTCGACGTTGCGATACTTCAGTGTTGTTCCTGCTGCGGCTGTTCCGGTCGCAATGCTGACGTCCAGGATCGTCTGTGAAAGGGTGGCGTCGACATCTGCCGCACCGATGATAGTCACCGTATCAGTGCCACCGGTACCGCCATCGAATTCAAATCCTTTCGGCAGATCGACGATCCCCCCGATCGAATGGTCGATGATGATGTTTTCGGAAAAACCGGATGAACCGACGATGCGGAGACCTGTCAGTTCGTTTGCCGGCAGTTCAGAATTAGGTCCAAGGAAAACAGTATTCGCAGTGAGGTCCTGCACCAATACCTGACCATTTTCAACCCTTAGACTCAGTGTTCGGTCAGCCGCTGCGCTGGACAAATCAATCGTGGCAATTCCATTTGCCATTGAGACTGGGGGCAAGACATTTACCCAAAGTTCAGTGCCGATCCCGGAACCGCCAGCAGCGAAAAACAGTTTGGGCCCCACCACCGTGAATTGGCTCGCGTACCTTTGCCACGGATCATCGGATCCGGTGTTGGTGTCCTTACTGCCGCCAGAACCGGGAAACACATCCGAGAATATTTTCGTACCCTGAGCAGTTCCATCGCTGAGCCAGACTTCGTCGCCATAAACTCCATCGTTGGCGGAAAAGACCAACCAGCCGTTGAGGTTTGTTAAGTGCGATGGGTTCGAGTTTGCTATTCCGGGCCGGATATCCTTCACTGGCACCGTGCCAATGGTGGTTCCATCGCTTTTCCACAGCTCCTGTCCAATCGCGTCGCTACCCGCCGTGAAATACAGCGTGCCTTCCACATTAGTCAGCTTGCGTGGTCCCGAACCGCTGCTTCCAGCCACAATATCCCGGACTTGGACAGTCCCGTCGAAAGTGCCATCAGTTTTCCAAAGTTC
>JANOZG010000274.1:0-2301 GCA_031429275.1 Planctomycetota bacterium | reverse complement strand
TATCAACTTTTCGAATTCAGCCTCGACTTTCGCCTTGAAGTCGGTTGGTATGTTGCCGGCTATACAACATCAGCATCAATCGGGAATAACGCAAATAGCACCGGACCATTCTGCGTGGTCACAACCGATTTCCGTCGGCCTCCGGAGGGACTCCGTGACTGGTATCGCGATAATCTGCAGTGGTCGATTCGAATCAGAGTTTCAGAGACATCGGGTGAGCATCAATCCGTAACCGCCGGATACGCATACAGCTCAACAAAAAGCCGCATCGTGTTGCGGGGATTTCTTGTGGTTATGGCAAAGGACAAGAACCTCGCGTTGGAAGTTGGACCAATCTTCGAACACAGCTTCCGAAAAAATGGTTCAGCTGCGTTTGTGCTAACCGGTCAAGGGTGGCAGCTACAGGCAATGACGAAAGAAGGGCATTTCAACTCGGGGGGGGATTCAATTGGTGGGACCATATGAGAATCGCAGTCCACTCCTGTTAATGATGCACAACTCAGCAGCTCCTGACTACGTTGCGCCGATGCAGGTTAAACTCGCGAACTCTCTGTTGGCAGATTCAGAACTTTCGTTTGAAACGGCAGGACAAATGTTGCCCATCCCAAGTCTGTCGCTGCTCCGGCACCGCCAGTGCCATAGAGGCTGGCCTGTATCGAGTGCGTCTTACACCATCGACCTCTGACTCTGCGCATTGAAATGTCGTAATCCTTATCAAGCCATTATCAAGTCGAGATCCATGAAGGCAAGGTCAAGAAGCTGATCGTCCAACGTCAGCGATTCGACAGCAAGACTGTCAGCCAGGGCAGTCAAGAGGTTTGTTAGGCCGACATTGGATAGGCTCGTATTCAGTCGTTCTGTGTTTAAGTCGAAGTCGCCACCATCCGTGTTGTTTGATGCTGTTGATAGCTCAGCAGGGGCCGCATGTTCGTTCCGTTCCTCAAGCCACGCTCCATCCGTTATTGTCGCAAACGCATGATCGTCGGGTATTGTCGATCGGTGTTCGGGAACCCACTGTGTAAGCGATGCAACTCCTGAGCTTGCCGCTGGAAATCCGTGGCTGAGATTATTTGTGTTGGTCGATACGAAAATTGAACAGTTGGCTTGTAGCTGAGCCCACGTCAACGGCGTCGGATGTGACACACCCCATGGATTATGCAGGCTGAATTGGTCCGTGGACGAATTGTACGCCGTGACGATGTAGGCATGGCCTCCGTAGAGTCCGCCAGTTGCAGCGTTCGACAAAGTCCCAAGCGTAACGGCCTGGTTCGCTGAAATCGCTGCAATCAGACTCTGTTTGTTCGATGTGGCAAAGTATGTATTCGTGGAAGTGTAACCAAGCACCTGCGCGTTGACGTTGAACATCCATCCGCCTTCAATGGCTGAATAGCGGTTTGTTCCGTCTCGACCTTCGTTACCCGTCTCGTTCCACTGAGCGTAAGCCTTTTCTGCAAGTGCGATCCACGACGTTGTTGAAGTGCTTGCTACACTTTGGCCATAGCCCGAGTATCCGAGTGTCCCGTTCGAGTAGGCTGGCAGCTGACGGTTGACGGTGACGTAGTCTGCGACCGCCGCGCCGGACAGTGCTCCCGCATAGAACCGGACTGTGTAGGTTCCGTCACCATTGTCGATGAACAGGTTCCGAACGGCTTCTGGATTTTTGTCGGCGATTGCACCGACGGCTGCGATGAAGTAGCAGTCGCCCAATTGTCCTTGCCGAGTTTCAGCACGAGACGGCGTTCCATTGAATAAGTTGCCAACCGTGGTTTGATATGTGAGACCGGCTCCCGAAATCTGTGGCAGATCAGTTCCCAGAAACCATTTGTCGACCAGATTGTTGAGCAGCGTGGCGTTACTTCCCACCGCGAGGTTACCAGCCGTCTGACCCTTGTAGTTTCGATTTGCCGGGTTGATGTTCACAACATCGCTGGCCAAAGACCGAACATGGTCTGGCATCGAAAACGGCGTGCTGCTTGATACCAGAAATCGAAAGTCGGTTAATTCAGCCGAGTTCACTGACCCATCGCTTCCAGCGCTGCGCAGGAGTTGAACCATCTCCTGTCGGTCCAGGATTCCGTCGCCATAGAAACCATTCACCAGTTGATTCAATTCCGGATCCGTCAAACCGGCCGGAGCGACTGGCGCGATGACAGACATGTTCAAACTTGATGTCAGAGCACCCGATCTTGCCGTAATGCTGAAGTCGCCAGCCTGATCACCAGCTGTAAATAGTCCATTTGAACTGATCGCTCCCCCTGTTGCAGACCATGTGATCAACGGCTTATTCACAAGTGGCACCTG
>JANOZG010000273.1:0-5001 GCA_031429275.1 Planctomycetota bacterium | reverse complement strand
CGACTGACCACCAACAAATCCTGCTGGAAAAACTCCATCTCAAACTGCCTTCGAAAATAATCCAGAAGAAAATGTAGTGGAAACTTTTGCCAAAGAATCCTCGAAAACATTGTCTTTCTTCAGCGAACTGGGGAAGTCGGGCTAACATGCTGTTGGCCATCGGCAGAGTATTGGTACGCAATATCGACGCTGTAAGTAGCACCGTCAGAACCTTGATGATCACTCACGTGGCTGGAAACTACTTCGCACGGAGTTTCTCGCCAATCTCGCGAATTGAAAACCTGCCACATTGGCCGCAGAAAAAATAAGTACAGCCCAAACAGGCCCATCAGAAGAAAGGCCATCAAGAGCAGAACAAACAGGAATTCGACAAGCCGCTCTTCCCGTGTCTCTGATGCCGAGAGTATCTGCATGTGAATTGGTTCAGCGTAACTCGAAAAGCAAAAAGGAAAAGCAAAAACCCGGGGTCAGGTGGGTCAGGTGTCTTTGATTTGAGGTCGGACTCTGTTAGACCTCAGGACGTCGGCGATAGCACGCACGAAGTGAAGCGAAAAACAGCGAACGAAGGAAGACGAAAAGGCGTTTTTGCTTTGGCGTTAAGCAGCATTACTTCGGCGCCCGCCACAACGCTTTTGTTTCGGAAATCAGGCGATCAGCCGACGCGGGGCCCCAGGTTCCGGCTTGATACAGTTCAGGTGACGACGAACTGGATTCCCACGCTTCCAGCACTGGTGTGACGAATCGCCATGCCGCTTCCAGCTCATCGCTGCGAGTGAACAACGTTGAATCGCCGCGGATCACGTCGAGCAACAGTCGTTCGTACGCTTCAGGCAATTGTGCCGTGAAATGATCTTCATATTCGAAATCCATCGACACAGGTTGAACCTGATAATTCATGCCTGGACGCTTTGTCGAGAAACGAAGTGAAATTGCTTCCTGCGGCTGAATGCGCAGGATCAATTGATTTGGCCGAGTTTCTACGAGATCACACAGATCACCGTCGCATTCAACCGTCGAAAACAAATTCAATGGCGGCTTCTTGAATTGAATCGCGATCTCTGTCATTTGCTTTGGAAGCCGCTTACCGGTCCGCAAAAAGAAGGGCACTCCAGCCCAACGCCAGTTGTCGATGGCAACTCGCATGGCCACGTAGGTTTCACGATTCGAATTTGGATTGACTCGCTCTTCTTCGCGATATGCCAGCGCTGGCTGGCGATTGACGAGGCCTGCGGAGTACTGGCCTCGAATCGCCCAATTTGCGATTGGCCCGCTGACTCCAGGACGCAGCGCCTGCAGCACTTTCATTTTTTCATCACGGATCTCTCGTCCCTGGAACAGCGATGGCGGATCCATTGCAATCAGACACAACAATTGCAGCACATGATTCTGCAGCACATCGCGAAGTGCTCCGGATGTGTCGTAATAACCGCCACGCGCACCTTCCATCCCAAGCGATTCAGCTACCGTGATCTGAATGTTTTCAACATGATTCCGATTCAGCAATGGTTCGAAGATCGCATTACCGAATCGAAACAGCAGAATGTTCTGGACTGTTTCCTTGCCAAGATAATGGTCGATGCGGTAGATCTGATTTTCGTGAAGATGGTTGGAAAACTGCACCGTCAGTTCCTGTGCCGATGCAAGGTCGCGACCGAACGGTTTTTCCACAACGACTCGCAGGCGAGTTTGAGCTTCGCGAGGTGGGATCATGCCAGAAGCGTCAAGCCCTGCAACAGCTGGAGCGAACAAATCGGGTGTCGTGGCAAGATACACAATTCTTGTCGATTCTCCTTTGGCTCCGACTTGCGATTCGATCGCCTCAACCGAAGTCTTAAGCTCGTCATATTCCGAAGAATTCGTGATATCCAGTTGCTGATAGAACAATTGTTTCGCGAACACTTCCCACGCGGCTGAGTCAAATTTGTCGTCTCCAAGTCGTGCCTTGATCGTGTCATGCACTTCCGTACGAAATTCTTCGTGAGATTTCGCCCGCCTGGCAACACCGATCACTGGGCACGTCGGCGACAAATACTGCTGCTGAGACAGGCGAAACAATGCTGGAATCAGCTTCCGAGACGTCAGATCTCCAGAAGCTCCAAAGATCAGGATTGTTGTGTCGCTGGATACCGCCATGTTGGTTTCTTTCAAATCCGTTTTACAAAAGTGCTTTCCGCAAACGCGAGTTGTACGGCACAAAGGTCAATCACGGAAGGGTAGCGATCATCACAGATTGGCGCTCATTCTGCGTAAAACGAGCCGATTCCGACCCGACGTCGGGAAAACTGCTGGATCTTCCTTGATGGAGTTCGATAACACAGGTAAACGTGCCGTTTTGAATTTCGAATTTTGGCCAGAAACAGGTTTTTTGCGATCCCATGTCAGTTCTGATTCAACTTACCGACGGCGTCAAAAGTTTTGGCGACCAGATGCTGCTCGATTCCGCCAATGTGACTCTTTACGAAAACGAAAAAGTCGGATTCATCGGCCGCAACGGAGCAGGGAAGTCGACATTGCTCCGCGTATTGCTGGGCGACGAAGAGCTGGACAGCGGCTCTGTCATGCGCTCACCGAATCTGCGTGTTGGCTACCTGCGGCAGCACGATCCGTTCCTGCCAGAAGAATCCGCGATGGATTTTTTGATGCGAGACAGCGGGCAACCAGACTGGAAATGCGGTGAAGTCGCTTCGGAATTCGAACTCAAAGGACTCTATCTCAATGGCCCGGTAAAGGGCCTGTCCGGTGGCTGGCAGACACGCGTCAAACTTGCGGCGTTGCTCTTGCACGATCCGAACCTGTTGATGCTGGACGAACCCACAAACTTTCTCGACCTGCGCACGCAGATTCTGCTTGAACATTTTCTGCGGCATTTTCCTGCGGCATGCCTCATCGTCTCACACGATCGCGAGTTCCTGACCGCAACCTGCGATCAGACGCTTGATGTCAATCGCGGTCGCCTGACAATGTACAACGGCAAGATTGCGGGATATCTGAAGCAGGTTGAAGAAGCAAAAGTTCGTGCGGAACGTACGAATGTCGGCGTGCTGGCTAAGCAAAAGCAACTGCAACGCTTCATCGATAAGAACAAAGCTCGTGCGACAGGTGCCAGCCAGGCTCGATCGAAACAAAAGCAACTGGACCGGTTGTCCCTGGAAGAAATCGAAGTCGATCTGCCAACAGCTCACATTCGCCCACCGCAGGTCGAAACACGCCAGGGACCAGCAGTGCGTTGCATGGATCTCAGCATTGGATATGACGGCAAGGCTGTCGCTTCAGGCATCGAACTGGAAGTCGAACACCAACAGCGCGCCGCGATTGTGGGTGACAACGGCCAGGGTAAGACAACGCTGCTGCGAACTCTGGTCGATTCGTTGAAGCCCGTGGAAGGAAAAGTGAAATGGGGCTACGGTTGCGAAATTGGAGTTTACGCCCAACACGTTTACACAACGTTGCCTCCTGAGCAAACCGTACTTGAGTACCTCGAATACAAAGCCAAACCAGGCACAACAACCCAGGAATGCCTCGCGTGCGCTGGCTCGCTGCTGTTCCGTGGTGGTCATACAAAAAAGCCAATCAAAGTGTTGTCCGGAGGTGAACGTGCTCGCTTGTGTATGGCCGGACTTCTGTTGGGAACGTACAACATTCTGATCCTCGACGAACCAGGCAACCATCTGGACGTCGAAACCGTGGAATCCCTTGCGGAAGCTTTGCTTGAATATAAGGGCACAGTGATTTTCACCAGCCACGACCGCCACTTCGTCCGTCGCGTCGCGACGAGTATCATTGAAGTTCGAGACGGCAGGGCTCGCAATTACGCAGGTAAATACGACGACTACATTTACTACGTCAACAAGGAAATCGAAGAAGGCGAACGAGAACGCGCCAGCAACCGAATGGCCTCCGCTCCTGCGAGCAAGGGTGCTGGTGCAAAAGCCGAAAAGCCTTCTTCCGGAAAAGACATTCACCAGCAGCGCAAGACGCTGCGCAATCTGGAAAAGAGCATCGCAAAACTCGACGAACAGCGTAAAGCTCTGAATGAAGAGATGCTCAACACGTCCGATGCAAAAAAGGCCATGAGTCTGCACACACAGATCGAAACGGTAGCCAAAGAACTCGCAGAGGTCGAAGAACGCTGGGTCGAACTTTCGCAGGAACTTGGGGATTGGTAATCCGGTATTTTGAATTCATGAGCAAACATGTCCGGGCATCAAAATCCGCTTGATTGACACTCATGGGCATCTCAGCCATGAATAAACACAGCGTTTTCATAGACCGGCAGAATCCGTGGTTGCTCGATGATGGGCGTGAGCGTAGACTGCCGTGCCGTCTGGCCGTCAATTTGACCTAGTGAAAGATTTTTGTGATGAAACACGTTCTGTCTGCCTTGGTAGTGAATCAACCAGGTGTGCTCGCCCATATCTCCGGGATGCTGGCGTCGCGCGCTTACAACATCGACAGCCTGGCTGTGGGCGCAACAGAAAACCCGGATTTTTCGCGAATAACATTCGTCGTGAACGGCGATGAAAAAACGCTGGATCAAGTCCGTAAACAGCTCGGAAAAATCATCACAGTGGTCAAGGTTCAGGACTTCTCGGCAAGCGACTTTGTCGAACGTGACCTGATGCTGATCAAGGTCAGCACCGGCAACGGCCGTCGTGGTGAGATTCGCGAACTCGTCGACATCTTCCGTGGTCGCATTGTCGATGTTGGTGCATCGCATGTGATGATTGAAATCTCCGGTCGCGAAAACAAGATCGAAGCATTCATCGAACGGATGCGTGAATTCGGTATCCTCGAAATGGTCCGAACCGGCCGCATTGCTATGCTGCGTGATCGCACGATTACTGAAGACTCCGTCGCAGATGAACTCAAAGAAGCTGCTGCTTCAACGACCTAACGCCGCATCGGCTGTCTCAGGCGAATCATAAAAACGAAAACAGGGCCGGTCTAGCTGATATCAGCAAGACCGACCCTTTTTGTTCGTAGGCCGGACCAAGCGTAGCG
>JANOZG010000272.1:0-5519 GCA_031429275.1 Planctomycetota bacterium | reverse complement strand
GTTATTGCTTAAGTCTATTGCGAGCCTGGTTGCAAAGAACAAGGAAGGCCAGCGTCCCCAGGATTTGCTTTTGATCGACTGGGGGACAACGGCATACTTCGCAAATCTTTTTCAAGTGCCGGCCGAACGCAACGATGTTTTAACCAGTAGAGCAAAGATCGCAGCTTTGATCAGCGAACGACTGGGCAGCGAGGTTCCATCTGTTCCGGTCGACGCAGTGGATTCAACCCGTTTCGGTTCAATTATTGACTTGTTGATGCACTTTCCCCTTTTGGGACATTTGTGGTTTCTTTGGTTCCTGTGCTGGTACGTCTGTATTTTCGCGCTTCTGATAAAGTTGTTGCAGGTGTTGCCAATTCCAGGGGTGTCACGACGCTGGATCTTGTCGGCTCGCCGTTTCCTGTGGTTAATTCCTCTGACGGCTGTGCCACAGTACTTGATGGCTCGTACGCCCGGAGCCGTCGGGCCGGATACGTCGGTTGGACTTCTGCCGTTTCCTGCCGTGTTTGGGTATTACGCCCTCTTCTTTGGATTTGGTGTACTGTACTTCGACGCAGATGATTGCGATGTTGCGGTTGGACGCGGTTTCTGGTGGATGCTGACGTTTGCTGCGCTTGTGCTGTTTCCGCTGGGGCTGAGTCTTCAGGGATCGACTGCGGCAGTTACCAGAATAGCATCGTCTATTGTTCAGGTCAGCTATGCGTGGATCATGTCGTTTGGAATGATCGGCCTGTTCCATCGACACTTTCAGGCCCACAATTCTTGGCTGCGATACCTTTCGGATTCAGCGTACTGGCTTTACCTGGCACACATACCACTGATCATTTACATCCAGTATCTCGTACGTGATCTTCCGCTACTGTCTGGCATCAAGGTCGTCATCGTCTTCGTCGCCACTACCAGCATGCTGCTGCTCAGCTATCACTTCCTTGTTCGAAATACATGGTTGGGTGTTCTGCTCAATGGACGCCGACATTCACCGCCTTCGCCAATCCGTGAAGAACAGATAGTAGCATTAGCGTCCCAGAATGAAGTGGAGTTCAATTGATGAAAACTGCAGTCCTGACCTTTGCTTCCGTATTTGTCCTCGTCTCCGTTTCGATGATGGTCTCAGGCGAGCCCGGCAACACTGCAAGTGCCCGGGATGCGAACTCTGATCGCGCCACGACCGAAAATCCTGGCAAGGCAAAAGACGACTTCGTTGATATTGGTCACCCAACGTTGGTCAGCCCACACGCGAATCCGATTGCCATCAGCGGTGATCAGGTCTTCGTGGTGAATACTCCTTCGGGTACCGTCGATATGATTGATGTCGCAACTCAGAAACTCGTGCATCGCATTCCGGTCGGTGTCGATCCAGTGAGTATTGCAGTTCGACCCGATGGACGTGAAGTCTGGATTTCCAATCACGTGTCGGATTCGGTCAGTGTGATCGACAACGACAGGAACAGTCCAGCGTACCTGAATGTGATCGCCACGATTCAGGAATTTGACTCGAAGCGAGCCACCACGTTTGATGAGCCAGTTGGCATCGCTTTCGCCGACAACGACAAGGCCTATGTCGCCCTGTCTTCTGAGAATCAGATCGCCGTCGTGGATGTCAAAACGCGAAAAGTCACGAAGCGGCTGAAGATTCCCGCGCAGGATCCGCGAGCAATCAAGGTACGCGACGGCAAGTTGTATGTCATCCCGTTTGAATCGAACAACAAGACGCAGCTTTCAGGTGGCAACAAGGACAACATCGACGGAGACCTCGTGACGTTTGATGCGTGGGAACATTCCATCGTCCACAACAACGTGCTGTCTCTGGGACATGTTGTCGATATTGTCAAACATCCCGACGTGCCGGATCGTGACCTGTTCGTCTTCGATACCGGGACAGATAGGCTCATTGAAACCGTCGATACTCTGGGAACATTGCTGTACGGTTTGACGGTCGATTCACAGGGCACAGTATTTGTCGCGCAGACTGATGCTCGCAATGATGTGAATGGGCGAGCCGGAACGAAGAAGCATGACCTAAGCCAACTGCAGAACCGAGCTTTCCTGAATCGTATCACACGCGTTCCGTTTGGCTCCGACAACAAAGCCGCAGCGGCGGAATTCATTGAACTGGAACCACTGCCGCCTCAGCATCCCGAACCGGGGCAGGCATTAGCGACGCCGTTTGCCATCGAAGTCAGCCAGGACGATTCTACGCTGGTAGTTTCAGCCGCCGCTTCCGACAAGTTGTTCACTGTGGATGCGAAGAACGGCAATGTTTTGGGACGTATTGACGTTGAAGCAATTCCTCGCGGCATTGCATTACAGCATCAGTCCGAAGGCAAGTTGACTGCGGCATGGGTGCTGAACGCGGTGGCGAATACCGTCAGTCTGGTGGATCTTTCTGATCGCACGGCACCACGCATCACGGCGACTGTCACACTGAACGACCCGACTCACCCAGCGGTGAAGCGAGGCCGTATGGCGTTCGAAACGGCAGCAGCTTCGTCTACCGGAACATTCTCCTGTGCGAGTTGTCATCCCGATGGTCACACCGATCAATTGCTATGGGTTTTGAAAACTCCCATTGTGACTGGTGGCAATCAGATCATGCCACGTTCGACAATGCCTGTGCGCGGACTGCGCGACACGGAGCCGTATCACTGGGACGGAATTCCCGGCGACCCATACGGAGACAACAACAGCGCACACATCTATACCAGCGTCGAACCAAATTCGGTGAAAGGTGATCCTGTCAGCAGCATCCGTCATCTGATCGATGGTGGACTGGCATCGACAATGGCTCTTTCAGACGAGTCTTTCACCAATGACGAGAAGAAGGTTGGTCGACTGTCTGCAACGCAACGAGACGACATGGCAAAGTATCTGTTGACCGTTCCGTTCCCGCCAGCTCAACGTCGCCCCTATACGAGCGAAGTGACTAAGCGAGCCCGCGACGGTTTCCAATTATTTCACGTCAATGGTGACAATGATCCATCCAAGTCACAACCGAATGTCTGTGGCGACTGTCATCGCATGCCGCATCTGGTCAGTACCAATACACCAGGCACCGGCATGGATGCACCCACATGGCGAGGCGCTTATGATCGCTTCCTGATCCTGCCTCAGGGACGCCTCAACATCGTGGAGTTCCCGTTCTATCACGAGGTTGCGGAGCGTGGTCAATCGGAAGAAGAAATCTGGAAGTTTTCATGGGCTGGACGCGAACGATTCAACCCCGTGTGGGACATGGTCCTCGAAATGAGCACTGGTTATTCCGGCGCGTTTGCTCGGCAAGTGACGCTGAGTAAGGAAACGGTTGCTGACAAATTGACGCTCGACCTGCTTCCGGCATTGGAAGCAGCGGCTCTGGAGGGAGCGGTGGTGCTGGATGGCAACGGCGTCACTGACTCATCAGCGCCGGTACACCTGCAGTTTGGGCCCGATGCTCGATACCACAGCATGGCCGGAGATTTGTCGTTATCGCATGAAGAACTTTTGCAGGAAGTCGCGGCAGGCAGGCTGATCGTCACGTTGACGGGACACCATGGCGTACACTGTGACATTGAACATCCTCAGCCGATCATCTGGACTATCGGTCCGATCGAAGAACAACGAGGATCGCAGAAGTTTCCCGTGCTGTATCCCGAGCAGACCGAGATGGTGGTCAGCGGCCGACACGTTGACAAGCAGGCTCAGGTCTTTGTTGACGGCCGTCGCGTGTCTGGTCATGTTGAATCGAAAGATAGCGAAAACATCGCGATCAAACTCGAACAACGCCCCGACAACGGCATGCATTTGCTTCAGCTTCAAAATCCCAACGGCCAGTTCAGTAACGACTTTATTCTCACTGTCGCCGAAACCAGACCAGTCGACGAGGATGAAGGGAACAACGCAAAGCCGAAGACACTGAGCGAAGTTCTGGAACGTGCCGATTGGAACCGACTGGTCGGAACGTGGGTTGATGAAGGCAGCAAAGGAGAAGGGCTGAAGATGTCGGTCAAGTGGAAGATCAAAGACCGAGTGCTTGAATCGGAATCGATCGATCCGGGACGAACATCGGTCTCACTGATTAGCGTCAATGCCCAAAACGGAGATGTCTTTCAGGTCGGAGCCGACAGCACCGGCTCATCGCATCTGGGCGCGTGGAAGTTCAACAAAGACGGCAACGCCGTCCTGAATCTCGGCTACACCGACGGCAGCGGAACTCAGGGAGAAATCACGATTCGCTACAAGCTCGTCGATGACAACACACTGGATATGCGCGTCGAGCTGCCGCAGCCGATTCAGGTTCGATTGGTGAGGGTTACGCAATAGCCGAACGATAACAGATCGCCTGGTGATACGTGAGAGCCATGTCCATATCAAGCTTGGGGGTCCTCCTTCTTTGATAGATTTATGGTCGCTGTTACCGACCCACGACAATCCAAACTGGGTCACCGACAGGCAAGTCAAAAACCCGTTTCAATCACTTCGCCCGGGACCGGTATGTTCGACCTCGAAGTCTGCAGCGACGGTTACGACGTAGTCAAGATTGAAGCGTGCAACCGACTTTTGTCTTGCACGCTCAGGTCCGACACGCTGATGTCGCATTAATCTGCCCCGCGGCGTCACACACGTCTCATTCACGCGCCTCATCGAAATGACAACACCAACCGGGTGGAACTTAGCCGCACGAACTGCGCTCAGTCGAAGTGACCGGAGCAATTTGGGACTGTCCGCAACGTGGCTCCGTTTGGTCTCACTGACGCAGGTCGTTCCTTGCCTTCTTTTGAGATGCGTCTTCTCAGATTGTTAACTCATGCGATCTTCGCTCGAGCCCCATCGAGGTCCCCGGAAAGGACTCTCTGCGTAACCATGCACGCCTTTTTCGGTGAGGTGGAATTGACGCAACTGGCTACTGATGAATGCTTTCGCGGTTTTCGAGCCTCTTTCGGTGGTGTCGAACGAGTTGTCGAACGAAAGGGAAGGTCAGCGAACTTTTCGAGACGGAGTTAACAGTTGGAGAGGAACGCTGGCGACCTCCTTCCCACGGTTCGTTACCTCCCCGCAGTTGCCCTCGTCCCGTACTTGTTCGATCGGAGTCACAGTTGGTATGCTGCCCTCGTTTCGATCTTCGTTCTCCTACAGGGGACTCGCACCCATTAGTCACACGCCATGACAGGCGTACCAAGCTGCTGACCATAAGTTGCCGATCATGGGTTTTTGAAATTGATGCTTACTCGCGGCAACCGGGTTAGCTTGTCGTTCGGCTGTTTACGCGTTTCGCACTCGGTATAAGGCAGGCTCAACTATGGATGAATCATCCGAGCAACTTCCCACACCATTTGACGACGGCGGGTTCTACGACCTCCTCCTTGGGGAAATCCCCTACGGGATGGACTTCTACACTGGCCTGGCGAAGGAAGCCAAGGGTCCGGTGCTGGATGTCTGTTGCGGTACAGGCCGAATCCTGTTGCCTTGTCTGCAAGCGGGTGTCGATATTGAAGGGCTGGACCTGTTTGTCCCGATGCTGGACACGCTGCGGCAAAAGTCAG
>JANOZG010000271.1:0-3300 GCA_031429275.1 Planctomycetota bacterium | reverse complement strand
CGACTGACCACCAACAAATCCTGCTGGAAAAACTCCATCTCAAACTGCCTTCGAAAATAATCCAGAAGAAAATGTAGTGGAAACTTTTGCCAAAGAATCCTCGAAAACATTGTCTTTCTTCAGCGAACTGGGGAAGTCGGGTTAGGATATGCGGGTTGGTCTGATAGTTTTGCAGATTCAGTTTCGAAGTGGTCGAGTTCTGATTTCAACGAACGCGAATTTGGGACGGCGTGTGGGACGCATCAAACAAGTTTGTTCCTCGCGAAATTAAGTTTTAGAAGCCCCGGTTTCACTGTCGCAAAACGGCGCGTATTTATGAATCCGGGTGAACAAGATACTGAACTAAAACATGGAGAGCCAATTCTGCCCTCAAACAATGTGCAAAAACCCTGGGTTCAAGTCGTTTCATCTCAGGATTTTACAAATTGGCTTGGTGAGCAGAAAATTAGCCTTGCCTTCACGACGTACCAGACGGGAAAGCTCTTCTTCGCTGGATGCAAATCTGATCATTCACTTGCGATTTTTGAACGATCCTTTGCGCACTGCATGGGACTCTGGTCGTCAGATGATGCTCAAACGCTGTGGCTCAGTACAAAGTTTCAGCTTTGGCGATTCAGTCGATCCGTCGCTCAGGGGATTCCCTTTCACATTGCAGGTGACTCCGCGCAGGATCAGAAATCCAATGTCGCTCCTGCATGGACAACTCGTGGATACGACTATGTCTATCTGCCACGCATCGGATTTACGACGGGCAACATTGACATTCATGATGTCGCCGTAACCGGCGATGGCCAGGTGATCTTCGTCAGCACATTCTTCAGTTGCCTTGCGACGTTGAGTGAGCACTCCAGCTTTCGGCCACTTTGGCGTCCTTCATTTGTGACCGAACTGCACCCGGAAGATCGTTGCCATCAGAATGGTCTGGCGATGAAAAATGGCGTGCCAGCTTTTGTGACCGTGGTCGCAAGAACGAACACACCGGATGGCTGGCGAGACCATCGGCTTGCTGGTGGCTGTGTAATTGAAGTTGCAAACAACGAAGTCGTCGCCCACGGCCTGTCCATGCCACATTCGCCTCGCTGGTATCGCGATCGCTTGTGGGTCTTGAACTCTGGATGCGGCGAATTCGGCTTCATCGATCTGGCAACGGGTAAGTTTCAGGCGGTCGCTTTCTGTCCCGGCTATCTGCGTGGCATGGCATTCGTCGGGGACTTCGCAATTGTGACGCTATCGAAACCCAGGTATGCAGACTTCCAGGGCCTGCCGCTTGATGAACAACTGACACGTTGTCACGTTGAACCACAATGTGGGCTGCACGTGATTGATCTGCGATCCGGAAACATTGCCCACTGGTTAAAAATGGAAGGTTCACTTGTCACCGAACTTTACGACACTGTAACTCTGCCGGGCGTTCGCCAGCCAATGGCCATTGGCTTTATATCTCAGGAAATTGAACAACTTATTTCGATCGATCATGAAGGAACGTCCTGATGTTCAGCACCATCGAATGGATTCGACGGATTCAACAAACTCTGCAGATAATGTCCAGGAAGTCGGACTCTCGCCGCAGTCGTTCAACGGCACCGCTGGTTGTGACGGAATCCATGGAGCAACGATTGCTTCTGACCGCTGATTTCGGTGACGCTCCGGACAGCAACGCTGGCACATCAGTTGGCAACTATCAGACTCAACTTGCAGACAACGGGCCAAGTCACATCATCGATGTGACTCAGACAACGCTGTTTCTGGGAGTCGCGGTCGATGGCGATGATGGAACTCTGCAGAACGCCCAATCCAACGCCGACGACGTTGGAACGGCGGGTCCTAACGATGAAAACGGCGTGCTCAACCCCATCGACTTGCAAGGCACTGAAGGCGCTACGCCCAAAGTTACGTTGCTTGTGACCAATACGGCAGGAACCACAGCATCGCTTTATGGCTGGATCGACTACAACCGCGATGGTGTTTTCGACAACGAAACGGAACGAGCGTCCATTGACATTCCAGACGGTACGAGCGGCGAGCGGTTCACTCTGCTTTTTCCTGCGATTCCGGACGGCGCTGCGGGAAAGACGTACGCGCGATTTCGGCTTAGCACTGACTCCGCTGCGGCAAACTCAACTGGCCCGGCTAATGATGGTGAAGTTGAGGACTATCGATTTGAGATTACGACACCCAGTGAGGGCCTTGTCGCTCAATATTCCGTCATCAAGGGCGGAACCAACGGAGCGCCAACGATTCCGTTGCAAGACGGGTTCAGTAAAGCGTTGGCGAATATGGGGGATATGGACGGGGACGGCGTTGCCGACATCGCTGTGGGTTCGCCGTGGGATTCGACATCAGGTCAGTATCGTGGGGCAGTTCGAATTCTGTTTATGAACAAGAACGGCAGCGTCAAAAGTTCCTCCAAAATAGCGCACTCCCTTGGCGGCGGACCAGCACTTTTTAACAACAGTTACTTCGGATCGTCCGTTGCGGCAATTGGTGACCTGGATGGTAATGGAGTCAGTGAACTTGCGGTCGGTGCGCCGGGATCTGACCAAGTGTTTGTGTTGTTTATGAACGCAGACGGGACTGCCAGCAGATCTACCGAGCTTTCCAGCGGAATCAACGGAATTCCCACTCTACGCGGTTTTCAATCATTTGGGACATCTGTCACCGCGATCGGCGATTTGAATGGGGACAGTATACCCGATCTTGCAATCGGTGATTCGAACGACAGCGGCAGAATCTATAACGCGGGAGCAGTCTACATTTGCATGATGAATGCGGATGGTACCGTCAAAGAATACGTATGGATTGTGAGCGGAATCAACGGCGGACCAGTCCTTCCCCAGAACGAATATTTTGGAACATCGGTCGCTCTGCTCGGGGACGTGGACGGCGATGGAATCTCGGATATCGCAGTCGGTGCGGTTGGTGAGAACGCGTCTACCGCATACAGATCAGGGGCCGTATTCGTCCTGCTGTTGACCACTGAGGGTACCGTCAAGAGCTCGATCAAGATTGCCAGTTCAACAAATGGCGGCCCAGCACTTTCGACTGCCCAAAGACTAGGAACTTCGCTGACAAGTCTTGGTGACCTGGATGGTGACGGCATACCAGATCTTGGCGTCGGAGTCCAAAGGCCCACGACGTCCAGTTACAAAGGTGGCCTCTTTGTCTTTTTATTGAATTCAAATGGTTCGGTGAAGAAGTCCAGGTTCATTTCCGAAGGCATGTCCAATGGTCCGCTGCTTGAGTCTCGTGAGGCGTTTGGAATGTCCGCAGCAAGTCTGGGCGACTTGAATGGCGATGGAC
>JANOZG010000270.1:0-16901 GCA_031429275.1 Planctomycetota bacterium | reverse complement strand
CATACGTCCAACCGTGAAGAAAGATAGATGTTGTCATCGCAGAACTGTTCTTAAAGGTAAGCACAACGAGAGTTTGAAAGCAACGAGCTCTATTTCACAGGCAGCAACTGCACCGAATCGACGATCACATGTCCGTTGGTGCCCTCATTCGAAACAACAATCGCCACTGTTTCCCCCTCTTTCAGGGTCATTGTGTCAATCGGTTGGAACAAATTGTCGATTGAAGGAGTTTTTTGTTGATTCACCAGCACAGCTTTTGTTACGCCACCTGCTGTGATTTTTACCGGCACGTTTGTCGCCCGATTTGGATTTTGCGAATAGCTCAGTCTGAGACTGTAGTTGCCAGCCGTCGATGTTTTAATAATCCACTTTGCTGTTTTCATGCCCTTTTCCACATCGGCGTCGTGGATGTAGTCTTTTCCTACGTAGCCACCGGTGGAAGCACTGTGTGTCCAGACTCCGGTTAATTCTGCGTCCGTGTCATCAAGGACGATCCCCGGTAAACTCGCCTTGGTTGTCAGCACCCTCGTCGTAGCCGTGGGTGGAAGATCGAGCACCTGACCGTCCTTCAGCATTCGTTCACGCAATTTTGCGTACGGAAGCGACTGTAACGCGACCTTAGACTCCATGGCGAGGACCGCAGCTGTCGCAGCACTTTGGCCCAGAATCATAAAGACCGGCTCCATGCGAATTGAGCCGAATGCGATGTGACTTGACGACAATGCTGCAGGTACGGCCAGATTGGTCGCCTGATCTTTTGCTGGGATGATCGAGCGATAGCTGATCAGGTACGGTCCACCTGGAGACACCTGAATGTCACCTTCATTCTGCACAAATCCCTCGGCCGTTACAAAGCGACGGACGTTGTGCGAATCCATGTTGTAGCTTCCGAGGCCAACGGAATCTTCCGCGATACGCACTCGGCGGCAGTCGAGTTCCGACACAACGTAGTCGCTGACCATGCGGCGAGCCTCACGGATGTAAAGTTGATGCGGCCAGTTGCCATTGTCCACGAACTCATCCTTCGGAAGCCCCCACTTCGACATTTCTTTGCGGATGGATTCTGGTACACGCGGATGATTGGCCAAACTCCACATGAGTCCTTTTTGGTAATCTTCATGATCGCGAATAATAGCCGCTCGTTCTGCGTAGCTTGCATCCGGGTATTTGTAATTACCTCCCAGATAATCTGTCGACACCGCGCAGTTGTTGTTCGTGTCGGTCTTCCCGTTGGGCATCATGTCTGGCTTCATTGGAAACCGCAAATCGCCCGCTTCGAAGTTGCGAAACAACAACTCGTAACGGTTCTCGTCATAGTTGTCTGGCTTTGGAAACGGCAGCCGATTTTCCGGAACATTGCTCATGCACATGCGAAAGCAATACGCCTGCACACGATGATCTCCGACACCGTCAACGCTTGGACCGTCGGCTTCGATTCCGCCGAGTAACCCGCTGGATGGATCGCCGGGCTTGACGTACGGATCAACATTCTTAACGAACCGGTGATTGTGCGTATTGCCTTTCACCTGGTTGCCATTCAACGTCTCATTGTGGACCGAATTTGATTCACGACCAACGGTGTACCGAACTCCTGCGGCGGCCATCAAGTCTCCTTCATAGGTTCCGTCAATAAACTGCGAACCTCGAAACACCCGACCGGATTCCATTGTAATGGTTTCGATCCGCGATCCTTGAAGTTTAACACCGGTCGCTCGATTCAGTTGTTCTGACATCACGAGCGTCACGTTGGCCTCCTTAAGCATCTCGTGAAACAAGGCTTCCGCGACTTTCGGTTCAAACGTCCACATGGCATCTTCGTTGGCTCGGAAGCGTCCATTGGCCGTTGCCTTTTCGAACACCCAGGCTTCCGGAGCTTCGTAATGCTTGTGAATCCGTCGATAGAATTCCCGAGCGATACCACCGATCACTTGTTTGTCGCCACTATCTGTGAAGCCCAGGCCACCGGTCGTTAAGCCTCCAACGTGACGCCCCGGTTCAATGAGAATAACGCTGTGCTCCATGCGTGAAACCTGCACAGCCGCTGCGATACCCGCGGACGTACCTCCGTAGATGACAACATCAGCAGTGTCGGTATTAGTAGCTGATTTTTCCTGACCGCTTGAGTTTTGACTTGTTCCGACCGTGAGGGTCGCGAGCGTCAAAATCACGAAGAAACGCGAAGAGATCGCGGATTTGTTCTTTTGCATCGTATCAGTCTTATTGCATCTAAGTTCAGGCCCGCAAATCATGCGAACCGGCGTGGATTAAAGAACGAGTGTGGCTAACTCGGCCACTTGAATCGTATCCAAAGCAGACGGATATCATTCCACTTTTCCAGTCATATCATAACTGTTCACTTTGCGGTCAGGTAGCGAGGTGGTGAGTGTATTGCAGGGCTTAAAGAGTTAAGGCAGTCTATTGTTGAATGGTGAATCTGGCAGATCGGAGAGAAATTCGACTTGCAGCGTATCGCGGAAGATTATGCGACGTGATTCGGCCTGAGTTGGCTACCGCCTGTTATTACTTCCCCAGATCACCAAACCTGTCATACGACTGATTCAACGGGTGGGCGTCTTTCTGGCCGTTGATCATCGTGGCAACCCACTCCGAGAGTCTCAATCCCCACCGACGACAGGCTTCCATTTCACGCTCAGCCGTTGGTGGTCCTGCAGTGATCGCCCCGTAGTGCGCAGAGAACTTGACGCCGGTGTAATCGGTAAGGCCAAAGATCAGGAATCCATCATTGATCACAGCCTCAGAAAAACCTTGTTCCGCTCCAGATATCGCACAAATGTCCACATGATTGCCATGATGACAAACCATGATATTGTGACGTACCAGCCGGGTGAATCACGTGGGACAAACGGTTGCGTGGCATCAATGATCATCGAGTGCAGAATATAAGCAATCAAGGCGTTGGTACCAAAAACTCGAAACAGACCAATTTCCCAATGCAGCTTGTCGCAGACAAAATGAAACAACGTGTAGACGATCAGCGAGAAGCCCGCGCAGAAGGTCAGGTACGACAGCGTGCCCGCTCGCTGACTCATCATCCAGTAGTTCCATTTGCGATCAGTTTTTGGCGGAGGCTGCAAAAATGGAGCTTCGGCGAGTCCTCGAAACTGCAATTGTTCTCCCGCCGGAAGGACGGGATTCTCTGCCAGAAGCTGCTCTTTGAGCTCTTCAACACGTTCTCGTGGCACATCGTAAAACCGAGTACCACAGGAGAGTCCCCAGCCTGCCACCATCAGCGCGATCGAAGCGACGATCAGCTTGGTCCATGGACTTTGTGAGCCCTGTGACACAACCATATCACAGGCCAAAGTTCCGACGATGGCTGGTATCGACCATGTCAGAAATCCCAGCGGACCGCCGTCAATGGCATTCGGCGGAGAATTGCACCAGACAAAGTTGAATTGCCATGAGAGGAGCACATGCAGGACGGCTGAAAATGCAGCAAATCCAATACGCACGCCGAAGCTGCTGCGAATGACAGGCAGAATCCACAGCGATGTCGCCGCGATGTGCATGAGCGTCTGAAACCAGTTGCGCTTTAGTGAAGCAGCCAGCGCCGAAAACGGGCCGAGTTCCACAAGCTGCGTCCATGTTTCCGCCGGAGCTGATGTTCCGTAGACAACAATCGCCACCAATGCCAATCCCAACAGGCGACGAACCATTCGGCCATACGCTGCGCCCAGACCTTCACGCTGCACGCGTCGTTCGAATGTCAGACGAAACGCGAAACCTACTGCAAACAGGAACTGCGGCATGATGGTGTCGGCGTAGCTGCAGTAATCGTTGTGATGCTTCAGGACTTCCGGAACAACAGCAAAGCCACCCATGTAATTGACCAATATCATGCCGATCACGGTATAGCCACGAAACTGGTCCAGAGATACAAGTCGCTGCTGTGCTGCCGGATTGGGGTTTGACATTGAGATTTGGTTTGTTTTTTAAGACGTCAGTCACTCTGCAATACTGACATATCGCTTCTGGCGGGGTCGAAAGATACCCGTCGTCAATGCGACTTACAAGCTGTTGACACAGCCCGTGGATGGCTACATGTTGTCGTTGCATCCAGCAGGTCCTTCTTGCCGTGGAGCCGGGCAAAGTAACCGATACCGTCTTTCCGTGCGCTAGGAAGCGGAGGAGGGTGATAGCTTTTGGCGCGAGCCACAGATCTGGATTCTCCCAAACTCGTCAAGCTGCGGAGCTGCGGCGTTCTCCCCCCGGCGGAATGGAACTACGGAACACCGTTCTCTCCGCTGGATAACACCTACTTTGATAATCCCAAATGACGACACTCTACTTCACCTGACGCAGTAGCAGCAGATCTTTATCATCTGCCATCCACAAAAACCAAATTCTTGCCACAAGGCTCCTCTGTTATGGCATCCGCAAACGCAGCAGATACTGACCCGCCAATCACTTTCGAACTCATGCGCCAGTATCTGACTGTGCCGCTATTATGCGACGCGTTGGATGCGGCGGGACTTACGCATCAATCGCCGCGAATCGAATTGCTGCCGATCACACTGCCGGATCTGATTTTGATTGGCCGATGTCGCACGACGCTATGGGCCGACATGGCTCATGTGGATTCTCAACCGTATGAATTGGAACTCAAGGCGGTTGACTCATGTCGTCCTGATGATGTGCTGGTCTGTGCCGCGGCGGGATCGATGAGATCAGGAATATGGGGCGAATTACTTTCCACAGCAGCGCGGAATTCCGGCTGTGTGGGCGTGGTTGTCGATGGAGCCGTTCGCGATGTGGCTCAAATGCGAAATATGAAGTTTCCTGTTTTCGCTCGCGGTCGGTGTCCTTACGACAGCCGTGACCGTCAACGTGTGATCGATTTTGACGTCGCGGTCGAAATCGACGGAGTCAAGATTCATCCCGGCGACTTGATCGCAGCGGATCAGGATGGCATTGTCATTGTGCCAAAAGCCGTTGAAGAATCAGTCGTTCGCGCGGCATGGAACAAGGTTCACGCCGAAAACGAAGTCCGCGACGCGATTCGCGCCGGCATGTCGGCGACCAAGGCGTTCGAAACATTTGGCGTGCTGTAAACTCGTACTACGAATCATAAATGCACGGAGAGCGCATCTTTCTGGAAGCGAACAAGGTGAGCGGCATGCGTCGGCTTGCCGGTACGACGTCGCGGTACCGGAGGGCTGACGCCGCTTCGCTCACCTGTGTCAGTTCTGCTTGCGCGGACCCGCACTATTCCTGTGGAGGTCGATTGCCGTTTCTTCCGCTGTTGGCCCCTGAAGGTCCGCTCGGTCCGCTCTGTCCTGGTCCACGTCCTTGTGGCGGACCAGGAGGTTGTGACAATCGCTGCAATTGATCTTCGTTCAGAATTTTCTTAAGACGCGCATCCACATCGGTTTGCAACGCCGTGATTTCTAACCGCTGAGCTTCGGTGAGTTGCAGTTCGTCCTGCATAAAGGGTGGAAGAATCTCACCCGGACGACGCATGCCTCGACCTGGGCCGCCAAATCCCGGAGGGCCCACTGGACCGCCGTAGCCTTCTCTGCCCTGTCCGCCGGAATTGCCTTCTGCACCGCCACGGGGATTGCTGCGTCCTTGAGCTGCTTCTACGGTGAATAGAACTGTCAATTCTTCAACGGTGATGTTGCCGTCTGAATTCTTATCAGCACGCTTGAGAAGAGCCTCCAGCCGCAGGTCGTTGACTTCGGCAATTGTCAGGATGCGGTCGCCATTGGCGTCAAGCGAAAGCATCTTTTCGATGAGAGCCGAAGAATCGCCTCTGCCGCCTTGAGGTTCTCGATCCGGCGGACCACCATTTGACGGTCTGCCACCACGTCCACGTTCGCCAGGTGGCTGGGCTTCCAGCGACTGGACTGCAGAAAATGCCGCAATTAAAAGAGTAATGGCCATGAAAAGTCTCATATGATTCATTCCGCTGAAGAGTTTTAGTGTTGATTTTGAAGGTGCGAGTGTTGGATTGAGATGATCTGCGATGCCGAATCAACGAAAGTGGTGTCGAGATTGAAAACGCTATCGACGTGGACGGCGTTCCTGATCGCCATCACGTTCATCTGGTGTTCGACCAAGAACGATATCAAACTGACACGAGTATTCACCGATTTTTGAATCAGGAATCGGCTTAAAGTCGGCAAGGATCAATTCACGATCAATCAGGTCACGTGTGTCGTTGAAGATGCCATCGGATGCATTTCCCTCAAATCCACGAATCATCAACTGAGACGTGAGCACTTCGCGATCACCGCGTTTGACTTTGAAGTGAATGTGTGGAGCCGGGCGGCCTGGGTAGGGTACCGGTTTGATTGTGCGGAATCGATATTCTCCGGTACTGGCAGTTGTGAACTTGCCGAAGCCCTGAAAATTCTTGTCCTGTTGATCCGTCTTCGGGCCGCTGTCTCGGGAATGCAGATAGACCGCGTTTGCATCGCACTGCCAGATTTCCACCGTGGCGTCCTTTACTGGTTCACCGTTCGCGCTGAGAACACGGCCAGTCAAGTGCGTGATCTGACCTACTGCGGGAGTCACATTATCGTTAATGATGATCAGATCATTGTCCTGATCGAGAGGAAGATGGTCTGGGTAAAATGGTCCTTCAGTAAGTGCAGGCGATGGCAGTAGGAGCTGTTCCGCGAACAGCCCGCGCGTTGTGAATAGTCCTGCGGCAATGGTGCCGATAAAGTGTCGTCGCTGCAATGAGTGAATGGGCATAATTTGCTCCTGTGTTGAAATCGAATTGAGGGACCGGCGTTGAACACCGCCGGATTCGCTGGGGGCTGCGAATTCTGAACGGAATTCAGGTTGTCTTCAGGTTCGCTATCTGGAAAGCGGTAAGTTGCTCCTTAGCCCTCGATTTCTGGGGAGAAAGGACTCCGTTCACCTTGCACGCATCCCTGGGCGAGCGACCAACGTGAAGGACAAAATCTGGCCACGAGCCGAAAGCGTCGTCGGAGTTGCACGCTTTCAGCCCTCATTCGCTGCGCACAAGATTGCTGCATATCGCCACGTGGCGTTTTCATAAACAAATCCATAAGCTTCGCAGATGCAACTTTCCACGCATGCAAAAGTCTCCCAGTCCTCGAAGGGCCTACACCCTGTCGCTCGCCCGGCGCAACTCTCTAATCGCGTAACGATCTCGCTCGCGCTACTGATCCTGTTTCTGATTGAACTGCTTGTCTGTTTTCAATATCGCGGGCCTGTGGTCGTTTCCGAAGTTGATGCCGACTTATCCTACGCTTTCGGTCTGCCGATCTTTTCTGCCGAACGCGCGTTGACAATACATAAGCAGCTCTTTGACGGTTCCTCACATCCGGCTGGCTCTGCTGAAAACGATGCCGTGCGAGGCAGACTGGTTAAGCTTCTGCAGGATCATGGTTGGGTCGTCGAGATTCAATCCAGCCATGTCGCAGGTACGGATCGGTATCCACCACTGACGCTGCATAATATTTTAGCCAGGCGACCGGAGCAGATCGGCTTGTCTTTGCAACCGCTTGTGCTGGCATCGCATTACGATTCGTGTCGATTCGGTCCGGGAGCAGGCGATGCCGGTGGATGTGTCGCCGCAGTCGTTGAAGCGGGGCGGTTACTGACGCTCAACACAGAAAAATTGAAACGCCCTGTCTATCTGTTGTTTACGGATGGAGAAGAATTAGGGCTGCTGGGCGCGGTCGAATTTGTCCGGTCGCATCCATTGTCTCAGCAGCGGCCTTTGGTGCTGAATTTCGATGCCAGAGGCACATCCGGGCCTGTGGTGATGTATGAGACTCATAACGGAAATGCTGCAGCGATCGACAAGTGGATAAATTCTACCGCTCGACCTCGAGTCACTGGTTCACTCTTTACGGCAGTTTATCGTTCGATGCCTAACGGGACCGATTTCAGTGTGTTTCGGAATGCCGGATGGCAGGGATTCAATTTTGCAATTCTCGACGGAGCTCATCGGTACCACCAGCCTGATGACACTCGTGCCAATCTCAATCCACGTAGTGTTCAACATTTTGGTGAGCAAGCGTTGGCGATGTCACAGAAGATTGGAAGCAGTGGCGAAGACCTAACGCCGACAACAGAAAAGGCATTGTTCTTTGACGTGCTGGGATTGTTTGTCGTTGAATTTCCATTGTGGTGGTGTCTGCCGATTCGCTTCGCACTATTGATCGTGTCCGTGCAGGTTTATGGACGCCAGGCATTGCGGCGGGTGGCATTGCGAGACTCGTTAAAGGTCTGGCTGGCCATGCTGCTGATCATCGTGGCGGCTCCGATTGTTGGCTGGATTGTCAGTGCGTGTATTCGAGGCACAATAATTCTGCCTCGCCCATTTGTGTGGTACGGACATGCATTGTCTTTGTCAATGTGGTGTTTAAGTCTGTTGCTTTCCCTGAGCATCGGTCATTGGATGTTGCGGCGAATCGATCAACGCAGCATCTGGAATGCGTTCTGGCTGGGACAAGCGACAACGTGCATGTTCGTGTCAATCTGGGCACCGGAATTCAGTCATCTGCTTTCTGTGCCTGGTGCTTTTGCGATCGTGCTGACATTGACCGTTCGATCGATCCCGCACCGAACGCTGCTCGCCACGGCAGGAGCTGGCATCTTGGTGATTCCAGTGCAGCATCTGCTTTCCATCGCGATGGGACCAGCCGCCGGAATGATGCTGTTTCCCACGTTCGCTCTTATCGCGATGCCGATGTTGTCTGCGCTGGGGAAGCACAGTGCTGAAGTGCACTGAGGCGGACAAGGTGATTGTTAATCTGGGTTGAACTCGGGAGGTTCCGGAGGCCATTCCGGAGGGTAAGGAAAGTCGTAACGCAACTTCAGGGCGACTTCTCGGAACTCGCCATCACGTTCGATGGTAAGTTTCGGGGTCGTGCCGGACTGAGAAAACACAACGACACGGTCCCAGTAAGAAAACTCCGAAACGGGTTCCCCATTGATCGAGTGGATAATATCCGACTTACGCAATCCAGCTTCATCTGCACAACCTTTTTGGACTTCGAGGATCTCGATTTTATTGCGTCCTAACGGTCGGCAAGTCAAACCACTCGCTTTCAAAGGAATTGGAGTCTCATCACCTTCAGGAATTGAGAATCTAGCACGGTTGCGAGCAAAATCGAGTGTCGTATCAAAATAGCGAAGTAGTCCGGTTCCAATATGCTCTCGCTCGGAGAGATAGACTGGAACGTTGAAGAACACCGTATTCGCAAGACTGACTTTACGAATGACAAACTGAATTTCTCGTCGTTCAACATTTCCAAGTACATCACTGCCCTTTGTTGGATGAGCGATACTCACTGCTTGTCCCATACGCTGGAGTAATTCAACGCGACGCTGAGTCAGTGCGATCACCTCATTACTGCCGGTATCAACCAGAACTTTCACGCTTCCAAGAACCGGTAACTGAATATCTTTCATTGGGCAGTTTGTCCGGCTCCGGCTTATTGATAAAAATTCGTTCCCATTCGGAACAGACACGTCGCTGGAATGCACTCGCACGTTTCTAACATTTTTCTCAAATGTTAACGCTCGCCCATTTAGGCACTTCATCCCAACGACAAACTGCGCCGAATGTAAAAAGTCTCGAACCGGTGCCAAGTCATTTTGAATCGCATTTATGCCTTCAAACTCGATCGAATCAAGCTTAAACGGAATGTCTATCCATTCCGACCTTTCACCCCTTCCAATTCCAGAAGCCAGTTTTGCCACCGTTTTCGAATAACCTTTGCTGTCCAAATCGATTGCTTCGGAGTCAAACATAACACCCCCGGAAAACCCTGTGTCGATAATCGCGATTCCTTCGACGTTTTCCAGACTAGCAGTTGTTATCGGCCAAGGACTTTGCTCCTGGTACATTTGCAGTTCAGCATCATCTGCCAGCACTGTTCCTAGGTGCAAAAGCGTCAGAGTCAGAAATGTAAAGCAACGCCAGTGCCAGAGGCGCTTCTTTTGATTCATTGAGTTTTTCCAAGGTTGCGGCGCACATTCCTCCAACGCATATTCAGCAATCAATAATTCCAATTGATGCGAAACGTTGAATCCAAAGTTCTGTGATCAAACAGTGATACTGTCTCATCGCTTGGATTTGACTGCATCTGCGCACTTCCGCCAATATCGAAATTGAACAACCCCCGAAGCCGACCGATGCCAAACAAGTGCTGATCCTAGTTCGTGGCGTAGGGGAGTTCAATCCGGATTGAACTCCGGAGTTTCCGGAGGCCATTCCGGTGGATAGGGAAAGTCGTAACGCAAGTTCAGATCGACGTCACGACGTTCGCCATCGCGTTCGATCCCCAGCCTCAGTGTCGTGCCGGATTGTGAAAACACATCGACACGATCCCAGTATGAGTACTCAGAAACAGGTTTGCCGTTGATGGCGAAAATGATGTCATCCACCTTCAGCCCGGCTGCTTCGGCAGAGGAGACAGCGTCGATTTCAGAAACACGAATGCGATCGTCTTCAATGGCGGCGCAGGATATTCCGCTGCCTTTGTGCGGAATATCAATTGGCGTCGATCGACCAGCAGGTACTCGCATCACGGCGATGTTGCGAGAAAAATCAAGCGTGACGGCAAAATACCGCAGCAGCGAAGTTCCCAAATGCTCTGTTTCATCAGCATCGACGGGAACATTTACAAAAGTACAACCTGCAAGTGTGACACGACGAAGTACGAATTTTTCGCGATTCCGCTGATTTCCAAGTCCATCGATTCGGAGGTGTTGGCGGTTTAACCTGACCGCATGCCCCATGCGTACCAAAGAGTTAAGTCTTTCCCGAGTCAGACTGATGGTTCCTGTGTTTCCCGTATCCAACATCACGTCAATCCCTCCAAGTACGGGTATCCGTACTTCAACCAATGGACAGTTGCGATGATCCCATCTGAGCGGTATTGTTACTCCAATTTGTGTTGAATCATCGGCTCGTTGAAGTCGGACATTTTGGATATTGACTCCGAATGAAAGTGTTCGACCTTTGAAACACTCCATTCCCGCAAGGAACTCCGAGCGATTTGCAATCCTGCGCACTGGTGCGAGTTCATTTCGAATCGCTGTTACGCCGGGAAGATCGACAGAATCGAGAGTAAATGGTACGGGAGACCACGCTGTAGCGACTCGTTTGCCAAACAGGGCGTGAAGGCGAGTCACGGATTTGTCATATCCTTTGCTGTCCAAATTGATTGACTCAGAATCGAACATTATTCCATCAGAAAAGCCTGTATCCAGGACCGCCATTCCTTCGGTCCCACAAAAGGAACCTGCTGCCAATGGCAACGGACAGAATTGCTGGGCCGTTTCGCATTTATCATCCAGCGCGACGCAGGCAGATGGAAAAAAGTGTACCGTCACGGGTACAAAGAACCAGCACATGAACCATTGTGCCGCTTTCAGCCAGCAACGGCTCGGCAGTCCGCAGCCTAGGTTTGGAAATCGCTCCATACGTTGTCGAACTCCTTTTTATTCGATTGCAGTATCAGAACCGAAACTGCGCTCCGCCGTCTATCGTAAACGTAGTATCTCTTGTTCTATGATCAAACAGTGACTCTGTTTCACCGCTTGGGTTCGACTGCATCTCTACCTGCCCACTGATGTTGAATTTGAATAAACATCGAAGCCGAGCGATTCCGAATACGTCTTGGTCAACTTCACGGGAATATCCCATCGATGAAGTCACCTTCAGGTTCGGAATACTTGTCGAGCCATTGAGTCTGCCTTCAGATAAATCATTAATTGATACGCCTGTGCCGGTCGCTTCAATTGATCCCAGGGTCGCGCCTTCAAATTTGATCGGCGCACTTACCGAAACGACAGGTTGGATCGTACCAAATAAGAGCTTGATATCGTCAGGTGAGTTCTGAGTCACGATGCGGTCCAGGTCATCTAGCCCCGGTAGATTGCCTAGAGCCAAACCGACTTTTGGGTGAAGAAAATCGATGCCGTTACGCATTTCTGCAATTCCGGCAGCAAATCCTGGGAATGCCGGATGTTTTGAAGTTGCTTTGAATCGATAGATTTGCATGTCGCCTTTCAAGGCAAAGTCCAACGCATCTTCTGCGGCCTGACCTGCGAAGTTCCTTGCAACTGTTTTCATTCCTGCAATTCGTACGTTTCTCAAGTCGTCAACCGTCTGCAGCAAGCCGGGGCCGTCGGGGTTCGCTTCGACAATCTCCAATGCCAAATCCAAGACCTTCTGTTCGGTGAAATAATCATCAATGACCTTGTCCGTGAGATGCATGGCCTGATCCCTCCCAAATTTAAGGGCTGCTGGGCGCAGGTTGAATAGCTCATCCGCCATCCGCACATCTTCCGCGACAACCTTGTCTGATGCTGATGCCTCAGCGATTTCCTTGCCTCCTTTGGTCAGTACACGGACTTTGATCTTGACGTCGCCACCAGGCGGAATGTCCACAGTACTTTCGAACCGCACATGACTGAACATACCACCCTGAGTCGGGGTTGTTGTCACCAGACCGCGAGAATCAGTGATCTCAATGGTAGCCGGTCCAGTTGTCGATCCAGAAATGATAAAAGGCACTGATGAATCATGGTTATTGAGCGAATCCGTTTTGTTTATACCAAAACTATTGAAAAGCAGATGAGGGCGATTCCCCAAATAGTCATACCGCACTGCCACCTGAACATCTGCCGTTACTTTCTCCAGCCATTCATCTGGCGAATAATTCATCGGGTACATGCCATATGATGGCATTGTTGTCATTAATACTCGCGACTCCAGTGCTGGCTCAACGAGGAACGCGAATTGAAATCTGCGAGTGCGGCGTCTGCCTTTGATTGATTTGAATAGAGACATGGCTGGTCCATCTATGAGAGTTCGTAAGTGGGGTGCCCATAATCGGCATGCGTGTGAGCATAAGTCCCGTTGAAGAAATCTTCAAGTCTCAAAGGGAATGTTGTTTGGTGCGACCGCATAAGTTTTTCTTTGTGAATACAAGAAGACGGAGTAAGCAACGTCAAGTTCGGGTGAACTATTTCGGCAATCGTGATTTCATCTGAGCTGCAGCTGCCGCGTAGTTTTGGGCGAGCTGTGTTTGTCCGATGCGTTCAAAAATCGGGATCGCTCTTTCGTACATGGAGATGCAGTATTCACTGGGCGCATCGCCGCGTGTCTTCGGCACTTTGGGCAGGAACGTGCTGTAGAACTCGGCAAGCGTTTGTTCGCTGTTTTCCACGTTTGCTGCAAGGCTCTCAAGTCGATCAAGCATGCGAGGAACATATTGGCCTTCTTCAGGATACTTTTGAATGGCGACGGCCAGAGCCTGAATTGCCTCGCCAACGCGGTCTTCCCGTTCCAGCAGTTCACTTAGCTGAAGCAGCGCGCTGAACGCCAGGTCCGGGCGAGTTGCGGCGGAATAGACCTCCAGCAGTTGATAGTACATGGCAACTCGCTTCTGAGCGTCTTTTTCGAAACTGATCAGGTCGTTAAAGATTGGTAACGTGAAGTCCGGAAATGCGGCGAAGTTGATGAACAACTGATTCAGCAAAACGGTCATCGTTTTGAGTTGCGATTTTTCCAGATCCCGATCATTTGCCAGCGTCGACAATGCTGTCCATGCGGCTTCGTTCCAAGGATTTAATGCAACGACACCAGACAGGTAGCTGAGGTGTGAATCAAAGTCGAAGGCGAGTTCTTCGGCGAGTTGAGGGTAGAGCAACATCAGCCGATCTGCGTGTCGTTTTGCCAGCGCATCCATGCCCACCTGATGCAAACGAAGTTCCAGAATTCGATCGGTTATTGGTTCACCGGTGTGCGGGTCTTCGAGGTTTCCAACGTAATAGTTATCGCCTCGGTATCGTCCGTGGGATTCCAGAGAGAAGCGAATACTGCGTTCGCTGACAGCCTGCAATTCCACCCACATGACCCACGCATGCGCGCCGCCGTAGCGGCCTTCGCCCCAGACGTAGGCAGCAGGAACTCCGATGCTCTTGCCAACTCGCGCTGCGAAGTCTGCCTGCATGGCACAGACACCGCCAAACTGCCTTATGTTGGGAAGGTTGTATTCTTTTCCATCCAGACGGCAAACCCTGCTCGATGTCTGCAGCATTTCCGTGTCGTATGGGACATCTGCGTAACACTTGCCAAACATCTGGCGCGTTGGCAAATATGCCTGCAATGCCCACTGGCGTTCTTCGACTGGCGTCTTGTGATTCACCATTAGCGCTAGAAACTCCCACGGAATAAACTGAGCACGCCCCTGCATGAATGATTCTGCTTCTGTGAAGTAGCGGAAGTTCTCCACGCCGGCGATCAGCGTATTCGGCATGGTGGAATGCGTTCTTTGAGCCTGGTCGTCGTAGTTAAAGACGCCAGCTTCATTGTCCCACACGACTGACGTGGCGATGGCGAGGGAACCATACTTTTCAATCTGCTTTGGATACTCCGTGCGAATCTGATTAAAGAGCCGCATCGCGCCGGCCACATCGTCTGAACCTGGCTTAATCGCGGTGAAGAATTCCTCTTTCAGATCCTGGCGATCCTCAAACCATTTCATAAGTTCATCAAAGTCGCCCGGTACGCCTGTCTTAATGTCGAGTTCATGTTCGGCCAGAAACTGATCTGCGAAAACCTTACGGACCTGAGCGTATGAATCGGTGACAAAAAGTAGTCTCGGCTGCCCCGGTTTTTTTGCGCGTTCTTCGTACAGAGGCATCAAAGCCTGGACGATGGCTGACGTCTTTCGAGTTATAGTTGGCGGTGGTTCGTAGGTTCTTACGATGGCGACCGGCCGATCGAGGATCAATGAAATCTGATCCAGCAGGGAGCTGTCCGCAGCAACAGTCGCGACGAGCAAACGATCCTTCGCAAAAACGCTTAAAGCATCGGGATTTTTCCAAGGTTGATCGAAGGCTTTTCCTCCATTCTGATCAATCTTTTCGACGTCGGCCTGACGCTGCTCCTCGGTTTCATAAAGCACCACTATGACGGGTTGACCGTTGACGGTCAGTTGACTGATAGTACCTTTGAATGGCAACTTCACTGCGTCGCCAGATTGTTCTGATGGGTCGACTTCCAGATGCTGCTTGTGTAGGTCAGCGGTGAATTGCCGGACGGGATTATCAAAGCGTGAGACTTCAATAGCGACTGAAGTCTCGGTCGACAAAGCGGCCTCGGACACTTCTGTTGCACGAACTGTGAACGATACCGCTTCGCCCGCAAGAAGCTCCGATGGCGTCCATGTGAAAGTTCCGGACTGAGCGTCAATTGTGGCGGAGTCGGTAAGCTCATTCGCATTGATCAAAGTGTAGGTTACAGCAACACCGGGCTGATCAGGATCTTTGGCAGCAACATTCAATTTCAGTGGTTCATCTGGTTTTGCGGTCACTCGGTCGATCGTTTCGAATACCGGTGGCAGATCCGATTCTGTGACAACGATCTGAAAACGTCCTTCCAGTAGATCGACGCCACTTTGGGCTCTGACAGCAACATCGAAGGTGCCCGGACCATCCACTTCACTGGGCGTCCACGTGAACTCCCGCGTCGCCGGATCAATGGCTGAGCCCGACGGTCCTTTGACAATTTCAATGGACGACTGCTGCCCTGGCCCTGCGGACTGAACGGGTATCAGGAGTCTAAGGAGTTTGCCTTCCTGAATCGTCTGCGTTGGCAAATCTTTTACAGTGACTTCAGGAGCGGTCGGTCGCGGATTGAAATACCACATACCGGCCAGTCCGGCGATTAGAACGACGCATATCGGTAACCAGATTCCGACGGAGCTCTTTTGACGTCTGCGTGGCGTCGTGGCTGGACGGTTGACATCGACATGAAACGCCGGCTGTGCGGGAAAAGTCTCTGCGGGCTGATTCAGCACTCGAGCCGGATTCTGGGGCTGCGGTTGCGACAGCATTGAATCTCGGGGCGGTGTGGCTGCAGGTTCCTGCACGAGTTCCAGTGTAACCAGTTCCTCTGAAATCGCGGGAATCTGAACCGATGTCTGGCACTTTGGACACTTGATTCGTTTGCCAGCAAATTCTGGCTTCAGTTTGATTTTTGCCTGACATCCTCTGCACTTAACAATCAACATGAAGCACCTCAAGAGCCGAACTCTGTATTTGGCTTCACGGTAGCGATTGAAAGTTCACAAATCTAGTGTTTGGCGATTTTCGAGCTGCTTCGAGTCCGCACTGCTGGATCAACAAACAGGCCAAAGTCGCCTTTCGGCAGGAATCCAGTGCATACTGAGTTCTGACAAATTCCACTACGGATTTCGCCACTGGTTTTCGCTCGATGCCTGGTTGTTCGCTAATGCTTCTTTCGCCACCGATTCCCATTCTCCTTTTGGAATGCGGTCTTCCTCGTCCATGAGCAGTAATTGGATTTCTACAATTTCTTCAGAGCAATCGAAGAACGCGTCAATGACAGCGGGGTCAAATTGTGTTCCGCGACCTTCGCGAAGAATCTCAAAGCACCTCTCTCGTGGAAAAGGTTCTTTGTAAGGTCGCTTGCTGGATAACGCATCGAATACGTCGGCGACGGCCACGATACGACCTTCGAGTGGAATATCTTCGCCGAGCAATCCAAGTGGATAACCTTTGCCGTCCCAGCGTTCATGATGTGTCTGAGCGATGCGTGCAGCCAGCATCAGCAATGACGATGAACGAACATGCAACATGCTTTCACCGATTCGAGTGTGCGTCTTGAGGATGTTCCATTCCTTCTCAGAAATCGGCTCAATGATCTGCCGTCCAAGCGCACAGTGTTTCTTCATCATGTCGTATTCGTCGACACCCAGCTTGCCGGGCTTAAACAGGATTGCATCGGGAATTCCGATCTTGCCAACGTCATGCAACTGAGCCGCCTGCTCAAGCATTTCGAGGCGGTTTTCCGGATATCCCATTTGCTTTGCAATAATCGACGTGTAGCGACCGACGCGAATCACATGGTTGCC
>JANOZG010000269.1:0-10466 GCA_031429275.1 Planctomycetota bacterium | reverse complement strand
CGCCGACTGTTTAATAGGCAGGATATGTGAGATATTATCTCGTCGGCGGAGCGACTGGTGTACGGTACGCCCGTCGCTCCGCCGACGGGAAAGAGGACTCGAAGCTCCATGACGCAATTCCTGCTGAATCAACATTTCCTCAACCGCCGCAGCTTCCTCGATAACACAGCCACAGGTCTCAGCAGCATCGCACTGTCGATGATGCTGGCCGAGCAGGGGTTGTTGAAAGCGGATGATGCTCAGCCGGGCACTGTGGGTGGCCAGCCGCCGATTCGGCCAGAGATCAAACCGTCGCATCCATTTGCATCGCGGCCGCCTCACTTTCCGGCGGCGGCAAAACGAGTGATTGTGATCTTCTGTTCGGGAGCCTGCAGTCATCTGGACACCTTTGACTACAAGCCCGAACTCATCGCGCGGCATGGACAGCCGCTGCCGGGTGCCGACAAGCTGATCACGTTTCAGGGAGAGCAGGGCAATGTGACTCAAAGCCCGTGGAAGTTTCAGCCGCGTGGGGAATGCGGCAAGATGATTTCGGATCTTGTTCCCCATCTCGGCGCGCTGGCGGATGACATCTGTTTTCTGCATTCGATCAAGGGCAAGACGAACACTCATGGGCCCGGTGAAAACTACATGTCGACGGGCTTCACGCTGGATGGATACCCCAGCCTCGGAGCCTGGACGTCGTATGCACTTGGCACGGAAAACGAAAACCTGCCAGCGTATGTGGCCATTCCTGATCCGCGGGGCACGCCTCAGAATTCAGTGAACAATTGGGGGCCGGGATTTCTGCCAGCGGCGTTTCAAGGGACCGACTTCAACACGTCGCTGCCGATTCGTAATCTCGCGCGGCCAGAATCGATTTCTGATAAGTCAGATGCAAAGACTCGCGACTTTCTGAAACGCCTCAATGAGCGGCATCTTGAAAAATTTCCGGGCGACACGGAACTGGCCGCCAGGATTTCCAGCTATGAACTTGCCGCAAAGATGCAGCTCAGTATTCCGGAAGTACGCGACCTTGCCACAGAGTCTGCATCAACGCTGGCCATGTACGGGGCCGATGATGCCCAGAATTCGCTCAAGGCTGCTTATGCGAAAAACTGCATCCTGGCGCGACGGTTGCTGGAGCAGGGCGTGCGATTCGTGCAACTGTTCAACGGCGCGTATCAAACTGGCGGCGAAGGAGTCAGCAACTGGGACGGCCACAAAGTGCTCAAGGAGCAATACAGTATCCATGGTCCCGTCCTTGATCAGCCAACAGCCGCGCTGATCACCGATTTGAAACAGCGTGGACTCCTGAAAGACACGCTGGTCGTGTGGTGCACCGAATTCGGTCGCATGCCAACATTCCAAAAAGGCGCCAGCGGGCGAGACCATAATCCTGAAGGCTTCACATGCTGGCTGGCGGGTGCCGGCGTCAAAGCTCCGTTCAGTTATGGAGCTACCGACGACTTCGGTTACAAGGCGGTGGACAACATCATGACCGTGCATGACTTCCACGCGACAATTCTGCATCTGCTTGGCCTGGATCATAAACGACTGACGTTCTATTACAACGGCCTGGAACGCAGACTCACGGACGTCGAAGGCCATGTGGCAAAGGATATTCTGGCGTAAATACAGCGGTGGTTGCCGTCGTACAATAGTCCCGCTGTGCCAAAGTCGCATCGTACCGGCGGGCTCACGCCACGCCGCTCGCCGGGGACTGCTGCTTACTCGTGTCGCAAGGCTTCAATGGGGTCCATGCGGGCCGCTGCACGCGCGGGATACAGCCCGAAAATGACACCGATGCCCACGGAAATTCCAAAGGCCAGCGGCAGACTGCTCCACACGATCCGAGGCGACAAACTCAGGAACATCGTGCCGACTTCGGATGTTGCCTGGCCGCCTTCCAGCATGATTTCTTTCGCGAGCTTTTTCATGCCTTCAAATGCGATCGGTGTCAACAGTCCCAGGACGACCCCGATCAGACCGCCGCTGCCGGCCAGCACCATCGTC
Organism: Planctomycetota bacterium; assembly: GCA_031429275.1. GTDB lineage: Bacteria > Planctomycetota > Planctomycetia > Planctomycetales > Planctomycetaceae > SXXK01. The sequence continues at coordinate 8,471 of JANOZG010000269.1, read as the reverse complement.
TCCGTCAGGAACTGCGCTGTGATGTCGCCTTGTTTAGCGCCCAGAGCACGACGGATGCCGATTTCTCGCGTACGTTCCGTCACCGTCGCCAGCATGATGTTCATAATGCCAATACCACCAACAACCAGACTGATGAAGGCAATCGATCCCAGAACGAGGTTAAAGATGACTTTGATCTGTTCGGCTTGTTTCAGCAATTCCTGCGGCACAACGATGCTGTATTGTGTCGTATCTTTATGATGCTGAGCCAGGCTTTCGCGAATTACGGCGGCCGTTGCGACCACCTGATCCTTATCGCTGATGCGAAGCGTAATCTGATTCAATTCCACCTGTTCGGCACTGAATGAGCCTGTCCGACGATCGACGTCCAGATCACCCATGCGGACCCGCATTGTTTCCAGCGGAATGTAAATGTCGTTGTTGTAGTCCTGCCCCGACATGCTGCCACCGATCGCAGCACTCGCTTCGCGCGATTCCGTGACGCCGACAACCATGTAGCGTTTGTCGGCAATTTTGACCGTCTTGCCAATCGGGTCTTCGTACTGAAACAGCGTCTGGGCAGCTCCGCCCGCCAGAACTGCGACGTTGTCCTTCTTGCGGCGGTCTTCGTCGCTGATGAATCGCCCCTGTGCCATATTCAGATGATTGACATCACGATACTCCGGCGAACAGCCCACGATCCGGCAGTTCATTTCACGATGAAGATAACGGCAGGGCTTTGTGACTTCGCGAATGGGAATCGCCTGCTCCACAGTAGGTATTGTTTTCGACAGAAGGTCGAAATCCGAACGCAGCAGGCCGTAACGCAGCACAAATGAATTCGACGACTGGCTGCTGGCGTTTTCACGTGGAGGTTTGACGCTGCGGACGATGATATTCGTAGCGCCCAGTTTCAGCACCTGCTCCTGAGCCTGTTGGCTGGCACCTTCGCCAATCGCCAGCATCGCGATCACGGAGTAAACACCCAAGACGATCCCAAGCATCGTCAGGCCGGAACGCAGCTTATGCAGCATCAGGCTCTTGAGGGCGAGTTCGATTGTTCGGAGCAGATTCATCATAAAGAGGACTATCCAGGAAAAACGCCTTCACCCGCGACAACTCCGTCTTTCATATAAATCTGCCGTTTCGCCAATCTGGCGACGCCCGGTTCGTGCGTCACCATAATGATGGTTCGGCCTTCACGATTCAGCTTCAGCAGCATTTCCATGATTTCGTGTTCGGTCTTTGAATCCAGGTTACCTGTCGGCTCGTCAGCAAGAATGATCTCGGGGCTGTTGACGAGCGCTCGTGCGATGGCGACGCGCTGTTGCTGCCCGCCGGACAATTGAAATGGTCGGTGATCCATGCGATCACCAAGTCCCACCATTTCCGCAAGGTGCTCAATCCATTTCTGTTCTTTGGGACCAATGGCCGGATAGCCATTGCGATAGTGCAACGGCACTTCGATGTTCTCCAGAACCGTGTACTGTGGGATCAGATTGTAGGACTGAAAAATGAACCCGATCATTTCGTTGCGGATCGACGACAACTGGTCATCGGACAACACTGAAACATCTTTCCCGCCGATGATGTATTTTCCAAAGGTCGGCCTGTCGAGCGCTCCCAGCAGATTCAGCAGGGTACTCTTGCCACTGCCCGACGATCCCATAATGGCTACAAAATCGCCTTTGGGAAATTCGATCGTCACTCCCCGCAGGGCTTCGACGGTGACCGTGCCCAGCAGGAAGTGTTTCTTCAGATCGATGACTTGTGCAGCCAATTCCATGAGCGGTTTCTTTGATTCGATAGCAGTTTTGATTCAGGCGAGCGGCTGGGCTTGAGCCCTCCGAGCAGGATTTCTGACACCACGATTGGCAATCATAAGGACACTCGGAGGGCTCACGCCCTGCCGCTCGCCCGGTATCACCGACAACCCTGTTACGGGCCTTTCCCCTGCCCCTGACCGGGCCCACGTTCCAGAGATGCCTTTTGCATTTCTTCGAGTGTGATTTTCCCGTCGCCATCTTTGTCGCTGCGATCGAAGAATTCGGGTCTCGGATGCTCGTCTTTCGTCACAGCCCCGTCCTTGTTTGCGTCCATGCTTTCGAATCGAGCTTTAGGATCCTGCATTCCACCCGGTGGACCACCGCCACCTGCGGCCGGCATTGGGCCACCCGCGCCGCGTGGATCACCTCCCGGAGCTCCACCAGCCGGACCGCCAGCACCTGGTCCACCAGCCGGACCACCGCGTTTGCTTTCCGGAGTGTCCAGCTTCTCGCGGCTTGCCTCAGCATCGGTCGAGAGCTGAGCTTCCAGTTCGCTGAGTTCTTTGGAAAAATGCGTGCGAGGGTTCATGATCACATACTCGCCTTCAGCGACACCGTCCAGAATCTCCATGTATTCATCGTTTGCGTCACCGATTTTGAGTTCGCGTCTTTCGGCATTGCTGCCAACAGCGACGAATGTGAAATAGTGTCCAGTGGTTGAGATCACTGCCTGAATGGGTATCTGCAGCACAGGCTCTTTGCGGTCTTCGACAATGATACGACAGTCCGCCGTCATGCCAGGTTTTAGTGTTCGCACTCGAGCAGGATCATCTGTGATCTCGATCGCGGTCACGTATTCCTTCAGATCTGTGTTTGGCCAGCTTCCGGGGGTTGGCACAGACGACACCGTCGCAAGGACGCCGCGGAAGGGCTGGCCAGGAAGTGCGTCAATTTCGATCTCAACGGGTTGGCCGACGACGATGCGGCTGATTTTTGATTCATGGATGCGAGCATCGACTTTCATGTTTTCGACATCAGGCAGATTGATAATCGCCTGACGCTCTCGGACAGCAGCACCTTCTTCAATGACCACGGGCTCACTCCCCCGCGAACTGTTCTGCGCGGCGTAAACAACTTCGCCAGCCTGTGGTGCCACCAGACGACACGCGGCAATCTGCCGTTTGAACAGATCCCATTTGTCCATTTCGACGCTGAATGTCAGCTTCGCAGCTTCCAGCTCGGCACGAAGCTGGGTCATCGTCGCTTCGCCCTCTTTTTGCGCTCGCAGCGTTTCCTTTTTTGAATCGTCGGCAGCCTGCTGCAGTTCGATCTCCTTCCGCTTACGCATGAATTCCTTCAGGACCCGCAGTTTGCCGGTATTGACGCCCTTTGTAATCATGGACTTCGTCACGGCCAGACGCGCGGTTTCCAGTTCGTTGACGTTTTTATATCCGAGGCGTGCTTGACTGCGGACTTTCTCGTAGGCTTCCATGTCCATGGACAGTTGCTCTTCGTTGGTCTTGATGTCGCCTTGAATCGTGGCCTCTTCCTGGTCGTATTCTCCGCCTTCTGCCTGGTACTTGATCAGGTCCAGCTCAGCAAGTTTTTCGAGAGACTGTGCAGTCCCTATGGCGCTGGAGTTCGTTGTCTCCTGAATTTCGATGTTGATTTCGGACTTTTCTACGGTCGCTTTTGCCGTTGTGACTTTGATCTGCTGTTCTTTTTCTTTTTCCACAAGTGTGGATGAATCGAGTTCACAAACAACGTCGCCTGAGATGAAGTCGAATCGCCGGACTTGCTGACGATCTTTCACGAGTATTTCGGAGAACTCCCCGAGTGTGACGTCGTAGATTTTGTCTTTGCCGTCCTCGGCAACCAGTTTAATCGTCTTCGATGTTTCTGACGCGGAATCCATGAAGTGAATCACGCCATCAAATTCTGCCACTGTCGGCGCGTTGACGCGGCTGCCTTCAGGTACCAGCGAAATGATGGTGGTGCTGCCTTCGACTTTGTTGCTCAGCACAGAATTGCGCATGCTGTCAACCGTGCCGTTTTCAGTGATCATAATTCTGAACGGCCCCTTTTCGGCCTTCTTCAGAATGTACTGTGAATTCAGCGTGGGCTTGTTCATGCCCATCAGTTCAAACAGCTTGTTGCGGGTCGAGGGCACCGCAAATACCGCCACTGCGGCGAACGTTGTAAGCAGCAACAACACGATGACAATCGATTTACCGGCGCGATTTTTCTGGCCCATATGTCGGCCCCTAATATGTCTGCAGAATGGATAAGAGCAACCTTAGAAACTGGTTGTCAGTTCTATGGCTGCGAGTCGGAAGGAACGGCACCGGGAGTCATTGCAGGAGGAACAAACACACTGTCTTCCTGCACATCATTATTCAGCTGCAGGTACCAGGTATCGTCCCAAACTCCGCGAGGATCAAGTTGCATGATACCCATGTTCTGAAAGATGTTAAGCCGATTTGTCTCATAAGCGATCCAGTCCTGAACTAGAGCATTTTGGGCGTTCACCACGGAATTCAGGGCCTGCAACAGGTTCAGAGCATTTCCCTGAACGGCCGCCGTGGCCTGTAAAGAAGCGCTGTCGTATTGCAACGAAGCGTTTCTCACCGTGGTGCGATCGATTTCAAGGCGGTATTCGCGAACCTTCAACTGACGCCAGTTCAGCCGGATATTCTGCTTGACCTGGTCTTCAGCCAACATGTAGGCACGCCGTTGACGCTGGTAATTGATCAGTGAGGTATTGTAGACATTTCGTTCATCAATCTGGTCCAGCGGAGTGGTGAACTGAGCTGTGGCAGAGTTCACCGGCTGCGTATTATTGCCCCCAAGTCCAGTCCGGCCCTGGAACGAGATGTTCAGCGTCGATTCCAGAGCATTGGCAGCGATCTCGACTCTTCTTCGAAGGTCCATCACCTGAGCACGATTGTTCATCAGATCGTGGCGACTCTGCAGTCCGATTTCGACAACTCGGTCAATCTCCGGGAATTCCTCAGAGCCATCCAGAGTGAACCTGTTGAGCGCAATCGCTTCGACACGCAGTCCCGCCTGGAGAACTTCCAGCTGTTGTGCCAACCGCTTCATAAAATCGTCCAGCAGAATTCTGGAGCCGTTGCGAATTTCTGACAACAACGCATCGGTTGTATAGGCGTCGGCCGCTGTCCTGTTTCCGGTCCGCGGCAGTTCACTCCACATGGCAGGAAGCTCTGATTTTTCAATCGCGCCGCTGGAATCGGCATCCAGCTGCTTCAATATGTCGTCCGGTGTCTCGAAGTCGGTCAATCGAACCAGCATGTCCAACTGATCTGACCCGTACAGGAAGTCACGTTCGATCAATTTGAAGGTACCCTGGTCCTTTGTAAAATTCTTCACCAATCGATTGCGTTCTTCTTCACTCCGAAAATATCGCCTGCCCGGCTCGCTGGCCCTCCAGTCCTCTTGCGTCATGTCCAGTAATTCCCGGACTGGCTGAAAGTCGCTTTGTACGACATCCATTCCCTTGACCCGCAATTCATCACGCAGGACAACGAGCCCTTCCAGGTATTCTTTAAGAGTCAGGAAATCGGGTGGCAGATCGGCCTGATTCTCACCCAGATCGGGAAACAGTTTCTCACCGAGTTGTTTTTGAATCTCTCGCATCCGGCGTTCAAGATCGATCAATTTCCAACTGATCAGTTCAAAAGGTGCCAGCGCATTTTCGTTGATTTCGAGTTCCACATTTGGCGGCAACCCGATCAGAACCTTGAGAGTATCCTGCTGATCGGCAAGAGCCTGGGTATTGCTGGCAAGTGTTGCCTGCGCCTGATTCAGCTGATTCAAGAGCTGGTAGGAGGTCAGGCTGGTTGGTTCGAGCTTGGTCCACGCGATCAATTGCTGCACAGAAGACTGATATGCCTCGGCATCCGAGAGACTCAGCAAACGCTGCTGGTCTTCTTCAGACAGCGGTCCTATCCACTTTAGAAAAAGACCGTCGTACTTGAAACGAGCTTTCAAATCATCAGGAATGACCAGCTCATTCAGAAAGTCTTCGAGCTTTTCAGTGACATATCCCGGGATATATGAGTCGAGAGCTTTTTGCTTTTCGTACTGCTCGTCCAGCTGCCGAATGTTGTTGATCTGGTTCAGAATCGTCTGACGCTGCTGCAGCAGATTCAGATACCTCGTGGAGACATCCACAAACAGCGTCTGTCGAAAGCGGGCCAGTGTACGAGCATCATACAGAACCTGGCGTTCGGCCTGTGTTAATGGTTCGAGAGCGATCTTGCGGCCAGCATTGAACAGTAATGGCTGCGTAATATTGTAGCCGATCGAGGGTGCTGGAGTGCTGCCCGGTTGACCAAAGGCCCACGTCACTGTGTTCGCAACTTCCACTGCCATCTGACCACCTGCTGGAAGCAGCTGGCTGACACCAAAGAACTGCGATGATGTTCCGCCTTGCCCACGCTTTGATAGCGGAGCGGTGACGCCCGCACTCGGTTCGCCACCAGACAATCCTGGCCCCAGGCCCAGAAAACGAACGCCCAGATTGTATCTTTGCTGCGTCAATGTGAGGGCATCCAGATACAAAGTCTCAAGAGTCGTCTGATACTCACGATTATGGATGTATGTCAAATCGATAAGTTCCGGCAGCGCGACTTCCACCAGATGGACCTGGTTATGGGCATCCACCGGGTCAACACCGTTCATTTCGATGCCGTAGGGTTCCAGCCATTGCGGATTCTCAATCGCAAACGCCGTCCCTAGCTTATGCCAGTTCTTGTATCCCTTGCGACCGTTGACCTGATGCATATATGCATGCGCGGAGGGATCGTCGGGAGGAAGTGGTTCCTTGTCCGGATCGTACGGATCATAAAACCGGCTCCGTTGATCCGGCGTCAGGTTTACGCGCGGCAGCTCCCATCGCGGATCGTTCAGTTTTTCGCCGATTGCGTTGTAGGTATCTTTCTCCGCCTGTTTACGCCAGAACTGACGTGAACAGCCTGGCAGCAATCCGATAGCCGTCACTGCCACAGCCAGCCAAGTCGCATTTCGGCGCATTGTCGATTCCATCAGTTTCACCAGCATCCTGCTGCTCCCCTGTTACCCGCCAGCGTTCGCTCAAAACCCGGGAACGCTTCGCTCAAATTCAGTGCAGGCTGAACTTTGCGAAACACTTTCAACTCAAGGGCGGTCCCCTGAAGTTAATACCAGTTTTGTCCGTGCTGCCTGATACGCCAACAATGGCGAATGAAGGCTGAAATCACGAGATGTCGAGAGAATGTCTTTTACGGATAACTCCGATTTCGACAGTCGCCGGACCACGGCTTGATTTGGCAGCCCATCCAAAGGACAGCATCAGCAGAATCGACACGCGCTAAGCGATGAGACCGATGTGACCCTCAGAACTCAACGATCAAGAGGAACCACTCCAATCAGCAGAACCGCTACAGCTAGCCAATTACACTTCGCATGGCTCGCCCTGCGGGTTTACGGCGCCTTTTCGCAAAAGGCGGCTGGCAGGAATCGATTTTGGACCTGAGCCTGAGGCGCTAGTGGTCGCACAACTTCGTATTGCGGAGTTTTGCGGCATCTGTGAATGATTTGTTCGTGTTTGTTTGTGATTTGGGGTTGCATTGTTTCAGAGGAGCTTGAAGTGGGCACGGATGCCAAAGCTGTTGTGCGATTGTCGATTGAAGAACGTCTGATGCTGGAGAAAGTACTCCATGAGCCACGCGTGGCGAAGGATCGCGTCGCGCGGATTAACATGCTGCTGAAGTCGGATGCCAATGGCCCGAGGTGGCCGGATTCGAGGATTGCCGAAGCCTTTAATGTCAGTACTGACACGGTGGCTCGACTGCGGAACCGGTGTGTGTTTGAAGGACTGGAGGCAGCAATCTCGCGACGCCCGCCATCCGCGACTCGTCCTCGACGATTGGACGGCGCAGCGGAAGCGAGGCTGGTACAGCTTGCATGTTCGACCCCGCCCGAAGGCTGTGCGAAATGGACGCTGCAACTCCTTGCTGACCGGCTCGTGACGCTGGAGATCGTTGAGGAGATCAGCGGCGAGACCGTCCGCAAAACGCTTAAAAAAACGAACTCAAGCCGTGGCGGCGGGAGCAATATGTCATCCCACCGGAAGCCAACGCCGAGTTTGTCTGCCAGATGGAAGAGACCCTGAATATCTACCATCGCCCACCAGATCCGGCACGACCGTTGGTTTGTTTCGACGAAGCCAGCAAACAACTGGTGGATCATGTGACGGCCCCGATCGAAGCGAGCCTTAAACATCCAACGCAGATCATTGACTATGAGTACGTCCGCAACGGCACCGCCAACATCTTCATGCTGTACGCGCCGCTGGAAGGTCGCCGCGAAGCGATCGTGACCGACCAGCGCACGACGATCGACTACGCTCACACCATCCGTCATCTTGTCGATGTGATGTTTCCCGACGCAGAAATGATCGTGCTTGTTCAGGATAACCTCAATACTCACAAACCGGCCTCGCTGTATGCGGCCTTCCCTCCGGAAGAGGCACGCCGCCTGATCAACAAACTGGAAATCCACTACACACCGAAACATGGAAGCTGGCTCAATATGGCCGAAATTGAATTGGGAATCCTCGGTCGCCAATGTCTTGACCGACGCATCCCCGATCGCGAACAACTTAAGCAAGAGGTCGCTGCATGGCAACGCCGCCGCAACGATTCAAAAGGGAAAGTGGACTGG
>JANOZG010000268.1:0-13489 GCA_031429275.1 Planctomycetota bacterium | reverse complement strand
GTCGCTGTCTTCCCGCTGGACAAGGGCGCGCTTTTGGCCAGAGTGCCGAAAAGATCAGGGGATACCACGATGGCCCCTCGGAATTCGCGCTACACGGATGACTTGCTTCGAGGCACAAAGCCAGGCCTAGTGAAGCGTTGGGCCGTAGACAATGTATAGGGTTGCCGATTCATTAAAGTTGCCTTGGGTGGCGGTTTTAAAGCGCTCTTGCGGACTGTAGGAAGATCGTAGGGGCTCACACAGGGGCTGGGGGGTTTGTTGCTCATTCGGAATACGCTATTCGGAAGGTTCGAGGTAGAAATTCCAAAAACTATTCGTTAGCATAGCATCGCCTGTCATCACGCGAAAGATGGAATTCGAGACCTTTTCCCGAAGAAGGTGATACTCGGCTTGGCCAACCTGCTTCTTTTCGATTGAAAACTCCAAGTTACCGGTGAGAATCCTGAAGATCAGCTCTGCGCACGTGTCGGCATGGAGAACCTGCCTGGAGGATTGCTTTGTTCTACCCCGAACAGGGTGGCTGGTCAGAAAGTGATTATCTGAACCTTGATGGTGGTCCGCTGGTTGAATTCGAGAATGGCTTTGTTGAGGTGCTGGATTTGCCGACCAAGGAACATCAGCGGATCGTGCAGTTTTTCTTTATCCAACTGCGTGCATTTGTTGCAGCTCATTGTCGTGGCGAAGTCTTTGTCGCTCCTCTTCCTGTGCGATTAAGTCCAGGGAGATTCCGGGAGCCTGATGTTGTTTTTGTTGATGCAGATCGCGGTGAATACAAAGGTGTTCCCGATGGTGCCGACCTGGTGGTCGAAGTCGTCAGTGCCGCCGCTGACGGTCGCCGTCGCGATACGCAGACGAAAGTTGCCGAATACGCGGCTGCCGGAATCTCCGAGTATTGGATCATCGATCCCGAAACAGAAACCATTACGGTGAACCTTCTCGTACAACATTCGTACGAGTCAGTGTTTTCGTTTCACAGAGGCGATATCGCGAAGTCAAAACGGCTGCCCGGTTTTGAAGTTCGAGTGGATGAGGTATTGAACTCAGCAATCGGTAGTGGGTAGCTGCGAGATTCTGACCCGCTATTCGTCATCATGCGAAGCGACTTTGCAGCTTTGGCAATCGACGCGGAATTGAGAATTTGCAGCTAAAGTGCATTTTGGACCTGGACTGAGCCCAGATGGTACAAGTTCCACATTTAATTCGTCTGGATTTACTGTCAGCGGAATAGAAGCCAACGCAGTCACGAATGGCGATTTCATCACCTGGGGATTCGCGTCAGCCACGCCATACGATCTAACGAACTTTGACATTCGATATGACCGATCAGCAACTGGCCCAACTGGCATCCGGATTGATTTTCAGGCGAATGGCGGAGTCTTCCAGACAGTGTTCAGCGACGTGGCAGTAGACGAAGATGGCGAAACGATGATAGGAACATCGCTGGCAATTTTTGGAAACGTCACTTCCGGTATTTTTCGACTCATCGGCTTCGGTGCAACAAATTCCAGCGGCACATTCGATTTCGAAAACACCGCAGCCATCTCAACGCCAAGCTCAAGCTTTCAATTGAATGGAACGCCCACTGTCGCGGTCCCCGAACCGGCATCCGTCGCATTCTTAGGGGCTCTGGTGTTGGGTGGCGTGACCTGTTCGGGATTTCGAAAGAAGTCACAACTTTAGTAGTAGTAAATAGTGATTGGTAAATAGCAATCCGCGGAATTCGCGAATCGCATTTTGAACCACTGAGCGCACGAAGAACACAGAGTGAGCAAGAAAATGGGAGGATATCGTTCTGAGTTCGTAGTTCTTCGTTAAACCCTGCACGCTGAACCAAGCACTAAGCACCTGTGATTCAACCAAGCACCATTACGCGAAGGCGACGACCTTTCACAGCAACACTTTTCTGGCTTCAAGTACCAGTTCCACTTTTGCCTGCTGGTCGCCTCGGATGACGTCGAGCTGAATTGTGTTACCGGGCTTGAATGTCTGCATCAGGCGATTCAGGTCGTCAAACGTGCGGAGCTTTTCGCCGTTGATGGCGGTGATCTGGTCGCCGAGAAAGAAGTTTGGTCCCTGCTTGCTGCAGCCTTGCAAGCCTGCCGCTTCCGCGGGCGTGTTTGGATACACATATAGAACGACCAGTCCGCCGGCCAGCATCTCTTCCGGGATACCATTATCGCGAGCGGTTTCACCATCCAGAATGGCGAGGCCCATGGATGGTGTCTGGTTGTTGATAGCTTCGTGCATGACCAGTTCTACCGATTGATGAACGTCATTCACCGGCACCGCAAATCCCAGTCCGGCTGATGCACCGCTGGTGCTGACGATCGCCGTTGTAACGCCGATCAGTCGTCCCGCACTGTCGAGCAACGGGCCGCCTGAGTTGCCGGGATTGATCGCCGCATCGGTTTGAATCATCCCTGCCAGAATATTGCCATCGTCGCTGCCGACGCTGCGGTTGAGTCCTCCGATGATTCCTGTGGAAAGCGTCCGTTCATAGCCGAATGGATGACCGATCGCGAGTACCGATTGCCCCACCTTCAAGTCGTCTGACGTCCCGAGAGTTATCGGCACCAGTAATGAAGGTTCGGCGGCGATCTTGAGCACCGCAATATCGTGCTTGGAAACAGCTCCGACGAACTCCGCAGAAAATACTTGCGGCGCCTCTGAGCCTGACGATTTCCCAAGCTGTACTTCCAGCTCCGCGCCTTGCCGCAGCAAAGCGTCCCGCACGACATGCAGGTTCGTGACGATGTGCCCATTTTCATCCCAGACGATTCCCGTCCCTGAACCGATTTCCTGATCTGCAATAACGCCTTGATTTGCCAGTTGCGAGGTTGTCGATTTCATTCGGACGTAGACGACCGATGGTGCGACTTTTTCGAAGAGTTCGGTCCTTGCAACTTCGTCTGATGCTAGTTCGCCGCGTGGCGTTATCGTGCGCTGCGTGTAGTCGTGTCGATTGCGCCACGAATCTGTGATGGTCTTGAACAAAAGCACTGCCACCAGACAGAGCAGCACAATCACCAGCCAGCCGTTGGCGGCTGGAGGGTGCTGGTCTGAGGTCAAGTTGACGTTCTGTTCGTGATCGCTCATGGGGGTGAGTCCGGACAATTTGGTGGCGAGTTGCTGGATTCTACTGCAACGGCGTGCTTTCAACACAAATCATCGCTTATTATCCGCGATCCGGAAAGGAAGAGGGCGCAGTTGGCGGCAATCGCAAAACGTTCTTGGTGCCTGGTGCGAATCAGAGGGTTTTGAGTTTTCAGTGTGTTGCTTTCTGCTATCCCCCAAATTACCAGTGGGCAGTTGGCCGCGAATCGTCGTTAAAGGGAGCTTGAGTATTGGATGGTGTTTCTCGTCAGGGACTGCGACAATACCAGAGACATTTGTCGTTCGCCGTTTTCGGAGCTTCTTCATGCCCTCACCGTTTCCTGGAATGGATCCGTATCTTGAAAACCCGTCTGTTTTTCCGGATTTTCATGACCGATTCATCGCTTACTTAAGTGAGGCAATCCAACCGGGGTTGCCCGAACCGTACTACGCGGCTTTAGGGCGGCGAGCGTGGGTCGAAATTTCTGGACGATTTGTTGGGCCAGATGTGAATGTAATCGCGTCTGGATCACGCCGTGCCCCTTCGCGATCAGACATTTCATCGACTGTGACTTCGACAATGGAAGTCACTCGGCCAGTTGTAGTGACGGTCCCGCATGATGAGCAAACCGAGACCATTGTTGAAATCTATATCGGCCGCGGAAGTGATCGACGTCTTGTGACAGCGATCGAAGTGTTGAGTCCGATCAACAAACAGTCTGGTGAAAAAGTTCGGGACTTATATTTGCGTAAACAGTCGGAGTTGCTGGAATCTCAATGTCATCTGGTGGAAATTGATCTCCTGCGCGGAGGCACGCATACCACAGCAGTGCCTGAAGATCGACTGAGGCGAAGCGTGCCCGGTTTTGCATATCATGTTTGTTCGCACCATTTTGACCACCTTGAAGACTTCCTGATTTATCCGATTCAACTGACCGACTCATTGCCCACAATCAGCATTCCGCTGTTGCCAGGCGATGGTGAACTTCCCGAAAGTTTGTAGCAAGTCTTTGAACGCACGTATGCTGCTGGCCCGTATCATCGCGAGATCGACTATTCCGAGACAGTCCCGCTGCCGAAACTCACGACGGAGCAAATGCAATGGGTTAAGGAACGACTGGGGCGATAGACGAGGAATCGCAGGTTGAGTCGCAAGTTCTTGGTTATTGGTTATTGGTGCGAATCACAGGGTTTTCAGTGTGCTGCTTTCGGCTATTCCCCAGTTACGAGTTGGCAGTTAACCGTTGGCAGTTAACCGTTGGCAGTAATTTGAGATTTGAGATTTGAGATTTGAGATTTGAGATTTGAGATTTGAGATTTGAGATTTGAGATTTGACTACTGACTACTGACTACTGACTACTGACTACTGACTACTGACTACTGACTACTGACTACTATCCTCTATCCTCTATCCTCTATCCTCTATCCTCTATCCTCTATCCTCTATCCTCTATCCTCTATCAACTGACTACTGAAACCTAACTCCCATGATCGTTGAAGGAATCGTGACAAGTATCGATGCCGCTGGTCGCCTGAATGTCGCTCCGATGGGGCCGATTATCTTGGGCGACTTTCAAAGTTTGCTGTTGCGCCCGTTTCAGCCATCGACCACGTTTAACAACCTTGCCGCGATGCGATGCGGAGTGTTTCATGTCGTCGATCGCGTGGACGTTATTGCGCAGGCAGCGATCGGAAGACTGGAATACCTGCCCGACGTCGAGCCAGCGAACGCTATTAACGGCTTCGTCCTGAAAGATTGCTGCCGCTGGTTTGAGTTTACTGTCGATAGCATTGAAGCATCTGACGCCAGAAGCCAAATGCCCTCATCAATTGTCTATCGTGGCGAACGGCGGCCTTTTTATGGCTTCAATCGAGCTCGACATGCAGTACTTGAAGCTGCAATCCTCGCAACTCGACTTCACTTGCTGTCGCAACAGCACGTATTGGATATGATGGGCTTTCTGGAACCGGCGGTTGAGAAAACTGGTGGGCCTGAAGAAAGATCTGCGTTCGCGATGTTAAAAGACTTTGTACTCACTCAAATCGCAAAATGACCCAAATTGATATCACAACCGGCTCACGTCTCCACTTTGGACTCATTTGTAACACGCTGCATGCTCCGTGGCGATTTGGTGGTATAGGAGTCATGCTGCGCCAGCCGGCGTGGCGACTGATTATCGCCCCAATAGCAGCCAGCACAGACACGATTCACGCTGACACAGGCGTTGCAGATCGGATTCATGAATTTCTGGCACGCATTCGATCGCACCAGGACGTATCGTCGCTGCACATCGAAGTTCATCAGAATCTGGCGTTGCATACGGGACTTGGAAGTGGAACACAACTAGGACTTGCCTTGTCAGCCGCGATTGAAGTGATGACCCATCGCCGGTTACAGGAAGATCCATTTCAGTTGGCGCAACTTGCTGATCGTGCTGAAAGATCAGCGATCGGGACGATTGGATTTGCTCGCGGCGGATTCCTGATAGATCATGGTGAATCAACTGGAGCAACATTGAATCGCCGAGTGGATCGAATTGACGTTCCCGAGGAGTGGCGGTTTGTTCTGGTTCATCCGGCTGATTCTCAGGGCTTGTCGGGAGAAAAGGAGCGTGCTTTTTTTGGACAACGGGTTCACATGCCGCCGCCGTTGATTGAAGATCTGGGACAACAAATCCTCAGTCAAATCGCCCCGGCAGTTCGCGAGTGCAGGTTTGAGCAATTCACGACCTCGCTGGAGCATTTCGGGCAAACAGTGGGTGCATTTTACGCGGGAGAGCAGGGCGGTGTATTTGCTCATCCCGCGATGGCGCAACTCGTTTCGCATTTGCGAGCAAACGGCGTTTCTGGCATGGCGCAGTCATCCTGGGGTCCGTTGATTGCCGTCCCAGCGGCTTCGCAGGATCACGCAGAGAAAATTATCAAGATGATTCCAAGTGTGATCGCTGACAGCATTTTGAACGTCTCCGTGTCTGAGCCACTGAATACTGGCGCGACAGTCCGGTCCATGGTTGACGACGCGACGCGAAGAGTTCTGTAGCAGGCATCCGTCTCTGCATTCTGCTCTTACTCTTAATCATAATCTTAATCGATTCGCTCCAGTCGATTAGGATGAAGAGTAAAATGAGGATTAAGATGGGCGTACCTACGAACCGCTTAACAGCCGAATTTCTTGCAGCAGTGATGACTTCAATTCCTCCAGAAGTTCTGGATTTTCGACTTTACGATGGTGTTCATCAACCACGTAAAAAACGTCGACGACCTGATCAATATTTGTCGCGATACGTGCCAAATGAACGGTCAGTCCGAAATTGAAGAGTGTCTGAGCCAGCGTATAGAGCAATCCCTGGGTATCCGTGGCAAACACGTCCACCACTGTGAAACGCTCCGAACAGTCATTGTCGATGCCAACTTTCGGCTCTTGCCGCACGATCACCGGATTAATGCGGTTGAAGCGATAGATACCGCTCCGACGAAAGATGCTTTCCACCTTTTTCCTGGCGGTCAAAACATCCCCTATTGCAACAGCAACGTCTTCAATCCGCGATTGCGGCACTGGGCCAGTGAAGTCATTGTCGGTGACTCGAAAGTAAGCGATCACGACTCCATTGGACGTTGTACACACCTGAGCCGCCAGAATGTTCATGCGCAGGCCGGACAGAATTCCCGCGATGCTATGAAAGCTGCCGTGGCCAAATCGGCCGGGAGCGAACACGCGATAACTGACAGTTTCAGTTTCGGCATCGAACTCACCCTCAATCTTGACTTCCGATTCATTCAGCTGATGAATCATGTCCAGGTCTCGAGCGATACGATCGGGCTGTTCGGTCATCAGATAAAATGGGGGCAGTGAATCCAGTTCATCGTCGGCCCACTTACTCCAGGCTTCAGGATCAGCATTGCTGCCAATCGGCACGATAGAACTTCGCACAGCGGTCCGCACCATTTGCAGCCGTTCACGTTCCAGGTGATTATACGGTCGACCGCTCAGAATCTGCATGGCCCGATTGTACAGATCTGCCAGCAACTCACCTTTCCAGTCAGACCAGACATCAGGACCGACGGCTTTGATATCGGCGACCGTGAGGACATACAACATCCTTAACAGTTCTGGAGCGCCGACGAGCCGAGCAAAATCAACGAGCATCACGGCGTCGGTGATATCACGTCGAAATGCCAGATCAGGCATTATTAAATGGTACCGCACAAGAAACATGAGCATGGTTTTCTTGTTTGCCGCCATCTGCAAACGTACAGCAACCTTGTCACACAGTTGTTCCCCGACGATGCTGTGATCCCCTTCAAGTCCCTTGCCGACATCATGCATCAGCATGGCTAAATGCAAAGTCCCGCGATGGCGTACGCCCTGATAGGCGGAACCAACCGGCGATTCGTCATGCGCGAACGACGTCATTTCGTCCATGGCTTTCAGAGTGTGCTCGTCCACCGTAAAGCTATGGTACTGATTGAACTGCATTAGATTTCGAATGCTGGCGAATGGCGGAATCAGCCATTCCAGAATTCCTGTTTCGTACATGGCTCGCAGCGTATCGGGCAAGCCATCGGTGAAACGCAGAATATCCCGAAATCGATCCGTGGCTGTGCGGCTTGGTTCTTCGTTCAGGCCAAGAGCAATTTGACCAATCGCCTTGCGTAATTCTGGCGGAATTTTCGCCCTGTTCTCCGCTGCACTTACAAAGACGTCCAGCACGGCGAGCGGATCTTTGAGTGCTTCGCGGCGAGCTTCCGGCACCTGCACGGTACCGTCGATGATAAGAAACCCTTCTGCGGATTTCTGAGGCAGGATGGCATTTCGCATACGACTCAGAATTGACGGCTTGTGAGTCACTTCAGCCACGCGCCGCGCGACTGCGGCAACACGAGACGTATGGCTGAAATATTCCTGCATGAAAGCTTCGACAGGGCGTAACTGATTCGAAGACCGGAAACCACGCTGCTCAGAGAGTTGCAATTGCAATTCGCGGGTCATCACGTCCTGCTTTTGATTTGTTAAGCAATGCAGATCCGTCCGCAACGAAGAAAGATATTCGTCGGCCAGGAGCAGGTCGTCGAGTTCCTGTTTGCTGATGTCGCCTTTCAACTGCAGTTGGGAAGGATCTGGATTGCGATAGCGAATAAAGGATACCCAGCGCAGCAAATGCAGATCGCGCAGTCCGCCGGGAGATCGCTTCAGGTCTGGTTCCAGCTGATTCACAGAGTTACCGCGCGTCATCCATTCGTCACGTCGGGATGCGACCAGCCTTTCGATCATAGGTTCTGATCGATCTTTGAAAACCCTGGAGCGAACCTGCTGCAACGCAGTCTCGGCGAGCTTTTCGTTGCCACAGAGGACTCGCGTTTCGATCAGCGATGTGGCAAACTGAATATCTTCACCGGCAAAGCGAACGACATCTGAAATTGTGCGAATACTCGACCCCGGCTGAGCTCCGGCGTCCCAGCAGTCACGTACCACTGTTGACAGAAAACCCTGAGCAGTTGTTTGCTGCTTGGTATCCATCAGAAACAACAGATCGATGTCAGAATACGGGGCAGGGCGGCGACGACCGTTTCCTCCCACAGCAAGGACAGCGAAGGAACCTGGCGAAACCTGTGGTCGCGTTTCCAACTGTTGAGCAACAATCCCGCGAATGAATTCATCGACTTGATCCGACATCCACTGGCAACACGCGACTCCACCTTCGCCGACTTGCCTGCGTTCCTTAACTCCGTTGCGCATTGCTGCCAACGTCGCTCGCCTTTGTTGAATCAGGCCGTTAATACTTTGCAGGTTTGGTTTTGCTTCAGTCACGTTTAGGGCCTATTCTGTAGATCCTTTCTGCCGGAAAGGACTGTCCTCTGTAGGTCCTTTCTGCCGGAAAGGACTTCGCAACCTGTTGCGACCAGCGACCATACAATATTCACGCACCAGTAACTTGTCGCCGTTGAGCGAGCGTACGCCCATTGATTGGGCTTGCGTCGAAAGTCCAGCCCGGCAGGCTGAACCTACAACAGTGGCCGACGGCTAGCGCGTTTCATTCAATCTTAACTACTCTCCGACTCTTCAATTCAAAACGCGGCAATTCTCCTGCAGCCACCGATCGCACGTCAATGACGAATCCAAGACGCTGCCGCAACGCCGCTTGAACACGTTCCATTAACTGCACCACGGTATCGGCAGCTTCCGGAGCAGGTTCGATTGCCACGCAAATCTCCTGCATCGCGCGAACGGTCTTGAGTTCAATTCGGAACTCAGCGACCTCAGCAATCTCCCGCACAACCGCTTCGATGCTCGACGGAAAGACATTGTTGCCGCGGACAAAGATCATGTCGTCAGAACGGCCCATAATGCCACCGTCAAGCCATGTAAGTTTTCTGCCTGCGGGATCATCAGCCGTTGAGGCTTTCACCAGATCGCGAGTGCGGTATCGAATCAAGGGGGTACCGATACGGCCAAGATTCGTGATGACCAATTCACCGACCTCACCGACCGCAACCGGCTGTAGCGTTTCGGGATGCAGAATCTCTGCGATGCATTCGGTTTCCAACAAATACAGGCCGCCAGGCCGATCTTCGCTTTCAATTCCAAGCGAACCAATTTCGGTCATGCCCCAGTGATCGATCACGCGGGCTTCCCATGCCTCTTCGATTCTGGCTCGCGTGGCGGGAATCGTGCCACCTGGTTCGCCAGCAACAATCAGCATGCGGACGGACGTTTCCTTGAGGTCAATGCCTTCCGCCGCCGCGACCTCAGCCATCCGCATGGCATAGGTCGGAGTACAGCAAACAACCGTGGCTTCATTTTCGATCATTGCTTGAAGGCGCACCGATGTTGACATTCCACCGCCAGCGATGCAGAAGTTTCCGAAACGCCCGGCACCCTCAAACGCGGCCCAGAAACCAATGAACGGACCAAACGAAAACGGAAAGAACAAGCGATCCCACGACTGCAGTCCGGCCAGCGTGTAAATCTGCCGCCAGCATTCCATGAACCAATCCCAGCTTTCCTGTGTGTCCATCCAGCGAAGAGGCCGACCTGTGGTTCCGGATGTCTGATGCAGCCGACGATAACGCGTTGAGGGATACGAAAGATTGGAACCGTACGGAGGTTGCTCCGTCTGATTATCAACCAAATCCTGTTTGACAGTAAAAGGCAGTTTCGTCAAATCGCCGAGTCCGCGGATCGCTGCGATGTCCACACTGGCCGCCTGAAACTTCGACGTCCAGAATCGATTGCGGGGAATGATTGTCTGCAGCATCTCAACCAGTCGCTGCGATTGAAGGTTTTCAATCTGCGATCGGTCCTGCCAAAGTGTTTCAATATCAATGGTCACGAGGGATGGTGTTCCAGATTGAGCGGCCAGAAGTTTTGCGTAGGACGGGTCTCCAGACCCGTCCGGAAAAGTTCAAGTCAGGACGGGAATGGAGTCCCATCCTACGAAGGTGCAGACTCTTAGTTCGAGCAGGATATCAGGACCAGCAACGCCACGAAACCGGCACTCAGAAAAGAGCCCCGATTGAGATTTCTCGATGATTTTCTCGACAGAATCCGCTTGTTCTGAAAAAATGGAGGCCCAAAGAATTCCTGTCTATATCGATACGTCAGAGACAACACGAATGGGCACCCTGAGAATCAACGAAACGATCTCAGTCGATGAATATCTCGAAGGAGAACTCGCTTGAAGGGGACGGGTGTGTTGCCGAACTGACCCGGAGAACTGATTCGGCAGTTTCTGCGCGTTTTTAGACTCAGCGAGTGAACATAACTCAAAGACTGGCATGGTGCGTATTCCCCGTTATCCACGTCTGCTCGCACGGTGACCGCTTCGTCGCCTCAGATTTGCATCCGCCGCTAAAGCTGCGATTGTCAATTCGACGATCAGTCACTGGCGGGTGTGTGGAGTGGTGCTCGCCGCCCGTTGTTTTTCTGTAGGTCCTTTCTGCCGGAAAGGACTTCGCAGTTTGCTGCGACCCACGACCATTACATGCTGACTAAATAACAATGCGGCGACGTGGATCCAACGTTGGTCCCCTGCGCAGTTCGAGCTTAGCTCGAAGGTCCAGCCCGGCAGGCTGGACCTACAGTTGAAGCACCGGCCGTTTCTGCCGAAACTTATTCACCACAACGAAACATAGTCCCAACGAAAGACAACGGAATGTCGGGGGCGGGGAAAACGGAAACTCTGCGACTGGGCTTCATGGAAACCATGGAGGTCGATGGTCGCGGTCACATTGGCGGACTGCTGATTACCAATCAGAACGGTCGGCCGCTGGAATTCCAATGTACGACGCCCGTGAAGCCGAACCGCACTCAGGAAATCCTGTTTGGCGAAACTCTGCAGTCGTGGCTATTGGGAGAACTCATCGGCAGCACGTTGCTTGACCGCGTCGCCATCAAGCCAAACATCATCATCACCAGCGATCCGAATTTGCTTGAACTTCGCAACCACACATCGATTCCTGTCGCTTGTGCGGCCGATGCAAAATTCAAACTGGCAGAGCAGGGCATTACGCTGCGCATCGGAGGCAGTATTTTACGGTTTCACGAAGGGCATCAGTTGGATGCGGAATCCCTGACGAAACAGAAGCACCTGATTCCCGATGCCGCTGACCTTGCCGAACCGCTGGAACGTGTTCGTGAGGCGCTGGCGGAAACCGTTAAGACGGTATTTGCACGATGAGTGAATTTGATTTTGACGATGACGAGAAGTTTGCTGATGACGCTGAGTTTGTCGGCGAGCCGGTGACGTCAGTCTCCGGGCACTTCGACACTGACGCCGGATCGGGGAACCGTGCATCAGGGAATCGACATCCCCCGCTCGCCGAGTCGATTGCGGAAGCCAAACGATTGACTCGCATTGATGTTGCACAGACAGGTTTCAATCCCGCGCTTAGTCGCATACCAGCGATTGAGACGCAGACTGTTTCGCTCAACACCGTTCTGGATTTCGTTCCTTCTTGGACAGCGCGACGGATTCCGATGAAATGCATCGGACTCACGCTGCCCGAAGGCATTGAGTTTCTGCCGCCAAAGGTGGATACCACCAAAACATCGAATGGCGTTGAGCTGAAGCGAATCGGCCCGGCAAAGAAGGTCGAAGAAGAAACCGACGGCGTCGAAAAACCGCGTAAGGTGACTCGCATTAAGCCGCCAGCAGACGCATTGTCGCTTCAGGATCGTCTGTTTTATCTGCTGCAGCCGCCGCTTGAATCCTGGCTGGCTGAGCAAGAACTCATCATGCCGTTTGAGCCTTTCGGGTACCAGTATGAAGGCATTGCCTGGTTATTCTCCAGCCATTCAGCACTGCTCGCGGATGAAATGGGTCTGGGCAAAACGATGCAGACAATCACGGCCATTCGCCTGTTGCTCCGCAGCGGGCAGGCGCGGCGGATCGTACTGATCTGCCCGAAACCGTTGATTCCGAACTGGCAACGAGAATTCAAGACCTGGGCGGAAGAACTACCGGTTGTCACAGTGGAAGGCAATGGTCAGCGGCGGCGAATGCTCTGGACAATGCCCGGAATCCCGATTTTGATCGCCAACTACGAATCGATGACACGTGACATCGCCGACATTCCGGAAGACGAACAACCAAAATTCGATTTACTGGTATTGGATGAAGCTCAGCGCATCAAGAATCGTGATTCACGCACAGCAGAAACCGCGCGCTCCATCAAGCGACGAAGAAGTTGGGCTCTGACCGGAACACCTATTGAAAACCGCCCTGAAGAACTCGGTGCGCTGTTTGAATTCATGGAGGTCATTCCGAAAGGAGGCTGTCCTGATCTGCGACAACTTCAGAAGCTCGCCAAGAAATACATTCTGCGGCGCACCAAAGATCTGGTGATGAAAGATATGCCGCCACGCATCGATCGTGATGCAGAACTGGAACTCACCGACGCTCAGGAATACGCCTATCGCACGGCCGAAAAAGAAGGCATCATCCAGCTGAACGAGCTGGGTGATACGATCACCGTGCAGCATGTTTTTGAACTTGTTCTGCGACTAAAGCAGATTACCAATTACGATCCCTTCACTGGTGAAAGCGCCAAGCTGGAACGACTCCTGGCCGACATGGAAGAAATCGGGGCCAGCGGCGGCAAGGCAATCCTGTTCAGCCAATGGACGAAGACGATCGACTGGCTGGCACCTAAGCTGAAAGAATTCAACCCTTTGATCTACCACGGTGGAGTTCCAACGAAACATCGTGAGCCGATTCTTGCGAAATTCAAAGAAGATCCAAACGCGCACATCCTGCTGATGAGCTACGGCACCGGCGCGGTGGGATTGAATCTGCAATTCGCGGGCTATGTGTTTCTGTTCGATCGCTGGTGGAATCCGGCAATCGAAGACCAGGCCATCAACCGTGCGCATCGCATCGGTGTAAAAAACCCGGT